>CAZOBQ010000002.1:0-119164 GCA_964578155.1 uncultured Lentisphaeria bacterium | reverse complement strand
AAGCGCCGGTACTCAGGTGAGACCAGCGCTTAATTTTAATTCTTTAAAAGAATTAGACAGCAGTAACGTTTTCTGCCTGTGGACCTTTTTCGCCCTGTGTGACATTGAAAGTAACGTTTTGCCCTTCAGCGAGAGTGCGACGACCCTCACCGTTGATGGCGCGAAAATGAACGAAGACATCCGGACCATCTTCCTGCTGAATAAAGCCGTAGCCTTTTGAATCGTTAAACCATTTGACCACGCCGTTGACTAGTTGATCAGTCATTTGTACCTCTTTCTTAAACAATACCACCTAAGGTGGCTTTCTACTTATCAGGCTTCTTCCAGCAAACACAGCTAAAAGAATTTCATATCCATATCGGACTATCCTGACTATACCACTGAATATTGTACACTTAAACCTAAAAGCAAACAATCATTTACTATGAAGCGAGTACTTGAAATGCACTCATTTATACAAGATCTCGATTCAGAATCGGATGTTTTTGATGTATGGTGTTCTTTAGTTTTTACTTAACTTGGATGCTGATGAAAAATTTGTTCTCCATACTGATTCTTGTTCTGTTCATTCCGCTATTTGCTTTGGCTCAAACGGAAAAATTGGATAAAGACATAAACTCTCATTCAAAGAAACTAAAAGAAATTCGCAAGGAGATCGATCGTCTAAATTCAAAGATCAGTCGATCACAAAAAGATGAGAAGGCTACCATAAAGCAAATCCAACAGCTTGATAAACAAATGTCCATGATAACAGAATTGAAACGCGGGCTTCAGATCGAACGAAAGCTGAAAGAACGACAAATTGGGGTAATACAAGAAACCATTTCGACCACAGATGAAAAGATCAGTGTCATGAAGGAGAGGGCAGCAAGACGAGTAGTGCGAGCCTACAAACTTGGCCATAATCGGGATATTGATCTACTACTTACTTCCGGGGATATTAACCAGGCTTTAAGAAGGTCCATGTATCTTTCTGCTATCAATAAAGCTGAACGCCAAACCCTTAATGAACTCCATTCCATGATATCAAAAAATAAAAGCAGTCAAAACAACCTTGCTCGTGCACTGGGCGAAGTGAAACGAAATATTGATGAACAAAAGCGGGCCAGCCTAAAGAAAGCTTCACAGCAACAAAAAAAAGAGTCTCACCTTAAGAAGGTCAGGAAGAATAAAAAAAGTTGGGAAAATCAGAAGAGATCTAAAGAGGCAGCCGCAAAAGAGGTTAAAAGCAAAATTGACGATCTGGAAAAAAAGAAGCAGGAAGTTTTAAGAAAGCTTGCCCAGCAAAGCGGTAGAACCCTGGAACAAGTGAAAGGTGAATTTGCCAAACACAAAGGTAAACTCCTCTGGCCAGTTCAGGGTAAATTGGTCAGTCGTTTTGGGCCTCATAAACATGAAAAACTCGGCACTGTAACAACTAACCCAGGTATTGATATTGCTGCTCCAAAAGGTAGGGATGTCCATGTGGTGATGGATGGAATCGTTTTGGCAATCACCTGGATACCGGGATATGGGAATACCATTATCGTAGGTCATGGTGATTACTATACGGTTTATGCGCATATCGATAACATACAGGTTAATCTCGATGACTATATAATCCGTGGTCAAACCGTAGCACAAGTCAGCGATATTGGGAGCCTGGATGGCGCAAGATTACATTTTGAAGTCTGGCGTGGAAAAGATAAGGTTGATCCTTTAAAATGGCTGAAGCGCTAAACTCTTTTCAAATAGTTGGTCAGGAAGCCACTATCCAGAGCTGGGAGACCCTGCTCAATTCAGGTCGGTTTGGTCATGCCCATATTTTAAGTGGTCACTCAGGTGTTGGAAAAGATGCACTCGCCTTCTACGTGGCTGCAAGTTTGAATTGCAAAACAGGAAAACGAAAAGCCTGTGGCGTTTGCCAGTCCTGTCGACAGTTCCTGAATCTGGAACACCCTGCTCTACATTTGATCTTTGCTCTGCCCCGCCGTTCAGCAAGCCAAACAGATCCCTTTGCCGGAATAAAGGAGGCAGAGATGACAGAGATCAATAACGAGCTTTCGAAAAAGGTAAAGTGGCCCTACTATCACCTCCAGATTGAAGGCGCCAACGATATTCGCATCTCTGGAATTCGTCAATTACGGAAAAACATTTACCTGGCAAATGATCCTGGAACCACCCGCGTTGTTATTATTCTACGTGCACATAAAATGAATGTTGAGGCAGCCAACGCCCTATTAAAGATCCTGGAGGAACCACCCTCGAACACGGTCTTTCTGCTTACCACAGAATTTCCAGACAGGTTACCCGATACGGTTCGTTCACGCTGCGCCCTTCACCATGTTCCTGACTTGAGCTGGCAGCTGATCAAGGACACCCTTATTGAAAAGAAGGGGAGTGATCCAATGCAGTCTGAAATCTGTGCCAGAATGTCTATGGGAGATCTGGCCACAGCTCATATTTATGCCGAGCAAGATAACACCTTCTGGCTAGACCGAATTCGAGCCACCTTGAATAGTTTGGCCGCTAATGATTTTGCTTCTATCCATCGACAGGTCTTAATTATGAATGACAAAGAACTGCAAAATGATGACACGAGACAACAATTCTTGTCCCTGTTGATTCTCCTCTTCAGAGACGTGGCCCTTCGTGCAACAGAGGTGGAAACCAGTTTATGGGCAGCCCAGGTTCAGCAAATAAACAAGCTTTTTCCCGAGTGTGATAGCCGAAGTGCTATCCAAACTATCGAAAAAACAAAGGATGCTCTTGAGCGTAAAGTTCATTTGCAGCTAGCTCTTACAGCCTTATTTTTCGAATTACGAAAATATCTACGTGGAAAACCGTAAATATGAATATATATAAGAACCGTTAACTGAATTGTTCTCGGTCAGGAAATAAAAACCATGACACACTATATGCAGCACAATACTGATCGCGTTGAGCCTCATGAAACGAAGCAACAACGCTACTTTAAGGTGAGTTTCAAGGGCAATCGTCGTGAAACCTATCTCAATCCTGAAAATTTGATCCTTAAATCTGGTGAGTTCGTTATTGTTGAATCTGAGCTCGGCGAGGATATTGGCATTATTACACCTATCTGTAATAAGACTGAAGGTTGTAATCGTTGTCCCAGCAAAGAACCAGAATTCAACAATCGTAAGAACGGCGAGTCTATTCGCAAACTCCTCCGCAAAGCCAATGAAAAAGAGATAAACCTGTATCACAGCAACCGTCGGGATGAGCCCATAGCTTTTGAAAAGGGGCTGGAGCTAATTAAGAAAAACAAACTGAACATGAAACTGGTTGATGTTGAATACCAGCTTGATAAACGAAAAATGACCTTCTTCTATACTGCCGAGGAACGGGTAGATTTTCGCCAATTGGTAAAAGACCTGGCTTATGTTTTTAGAACACGTATTGAAATGCGCCAGATTGGTGTTAGAGATTATGCCCGCCGACTAGACGGACAGGGCCCTTGCGGACAACAGCTGTGTTGCTCCCGTTTTATGGATGGGTTTGAGCCTGTCACCACCCAATATGCCAAGGATCAAAATCTTCCAATTAATCCTAGTAAACTCAGTGGTGCTTGTGGAAAACTGAAGTGTTGTTTGCGTTTTGAGTGGGATTTTTATAATGAATCCCTAAAAGATTTTCCCTCGACTGGAATTCCTGTAGAAACAGCAGATGGTGTGGGAACACTGGTTTCCAATGACATTTTGAATCGACGCTGTACCGTCTACTTTGAAGAATCTGGAACGGAGGTCTATGACCTGGACCTTATCCAAAAAGCGTTAAAGAAAATGGACTCCGATTATAAAGAGAGAAAGAACTAAACCACATATGTCACGTTATTATGTAACCACACCTATTTATTATGTTAATGATGAGCCACATATTGGACATGCCTATACTACGATCTTAGCTGATGTTTTAGCCCGTTTTCACCGCGCTCTTGGCGATGACACTTATTTCCTAACCGGCACAGATGAACATGGCCAAAAAGTTCAACAGGCAGCAGAGAAAAGAAACGTTGACCCTCAACAACATGTGGATGAATATGTGCTTCGCTTTCAAGAGAAGTGGGACGCCTTAAATATTAACTATGATCAGTTTATTCGCACAACTCAGGAAAACCATAAATCCGTAGTTAGCCATCTACTCCAAAAACTCTGGGATAAAGGTCTCATCTACAAAGACACCTATGAAGGCTGGTATTCTGTAGCCGAAGAAAGATTTCTCACAGATAAAGAATATGAAGAAGGTGAATGGAGGGACGTAAAACAGCTCTCCGAGACTAATTACTGGTTCAAAATGTCTGCCTATCAGGAAGATCTAATTAATTATATCCACGACAATCCTGATTTTATCCAACCAGCCTTTCGCAAAAATGAAGTGCTCGGTTTTCTTCGACAGAAATTAGGTGATTTGTGCATCTCGCGACCCAAAGCTCGTCTTAACTGGGGTATTGAGCTACCTTTTGACAGCGACTATGTCACCTACGTTTGGTTTGATGCCTTGACCAACTATATCTCTGCCATTGGTTATCCAGATAAAGAGGATGAGTTTAAGAAATGGTGGCCTGTTGACACCCATCTCATTGGTAAAGATATTCTCACTACTCACGCTGTGTATTGGCCAACCATGTTGATGGCGGCAGAACTTCCCTTGCCAAAAACCATTTTCGCCCACGGCTGGTGGTTAATGGGCGATACCAAAATGTCTAAATCACTGGGGAATGTGGTTAGGCCTCTTGACCTAGCAAATGAATTTGGCGTAGACGCTCTAAGATATTTTCTCATGCGGGAAATGACTCCTGGACAAGATGCTAATTTTACCATGGATGCTTTTATTACACGCTACAATTCAGATCTGGCAAACGACCTTGGTAATCTGGTGAATCGCATTACCAAGCTCATCGGCAGGAATTTCGACTATGAATTACCTGATCCCGGTGAAGCAGCTCCAGAAGATGCAGATCTCAATCAACATGTGTTGGGACTCCCTCAAAAAGTAAGTGATGAACTTGACCAAATGCGTGTGAATTACGCCATTACTCATGTTTTTGATGTGCTTCGCGAAATCAATCGCTATCTGGAAGACACTGCTCCCTGGAAATTGATGAAAACAGACAAAGCTCGTGGTGGAGCGGTCCTCTACAATGCAGCTGAAGCCTTGAGACTCAGTGCTGTTCATCTTTACCCTGTCATGCCGGAGAAGATTGCCAGCCTACTTGAGGTTATGGGAACCTCTATTGAGGCAAGGCTAAATGAACCAGACTGGTTTGAATGGGGTCACAATAAGCCCGGTACAAAACTTGGAAAGACCGATGGTCTATTCCCCCGAATTGAAGTCAAGGAGCCAGTAGAGGTGGAAACTGAAAAACTCGATCTAAAACCAGAAATATCTTTTGAGGATTTTGGAAAGATGGATATTCGGGTTGCCAAGATCATTAAGGCAGAAAAACATCCCAATGCTGATAAATTATTAAAGCTTCAAGTTGATCTTGGGGCTGAACAACGGCAAGTGATTGCCGGGATTGCTGAACATTATGCCCCTGATGATCTTGTGGGAAAATCTGTTTCAATTATTGCCAATTTAAAACCAGCAAAAATCCGTGGAGAAGTTTCTCAAGGAATGATCCTGGCGGCTGATGATGGCACTAATGTTTCCCCGCTTATCCCCCTGAAAGATGTAGATGCCGGATCAAAAGTACGATAACTTACTTAATAATTTGTCTCTAGACCCTTCGACAGGCTCAGGGAGACAAGCTTATGATGCGTCATGCTGAGCAAGCCTGTCTTGAGCGAAGCCGAAAGGTCGAAGCATCTCAACCGTTGAATCGAGATCAAAACCCATGATTGATACCCATTGCCATTTAAATATTGATCCTCTTCTAGACAGAGCGGGTGAAGTGATTGATTCTGCTCTAGAACAAGGAGTGGACAAAATGGTGGTTATTGGAATTGATATTTCTACCTCAGAAAAAGCAGTCATGTTGGCTGAAAAATATCCCCAGGTTTATGCAGCTGTGGGTATTCATCCCAATGACTGTGCCAAAGCTCCAGATAACTGGGAAAAACATATCCTGGATATGCTTGACCATCCTGATGTTGTGGCAGTTGGAGAGACCGGCCTGGATTACTACTGGGATGACTCACCAGCAGACCTGCAAAAGGTTTTCTTTAGAGACCATCTTGACCTTGCTTTAGCAACAGGAAAACCTGCAGTTATTCATAACCGAGATGCTGACCAAGATATTATGCAGCAGGTTCTGGAACACGGAAATACCCGTGGGGTCTTTCACTGCTGGCCAAGCGGATGGGATATTGCTAAGCCACTTTTAGACAAAGGTTACCATATCTCTTTCACGGGGACGGTTACATTTAAGAAAAACCTGCCTGTACAAGACGTGGCTACAAGGATGCCGCTGGATCGGCTTATGCTGGAAACGGACAGCCCCTTTCTAACACCTGTTCCCCATCGTGGAAAACGTCCCAACGAACCAAAATACCTATCTCACATCGCGGAGAAGATTGCTGAGCTAAGGGGTGTTTCAATTGAAGATGTAACCCAGACTACGACAAATAATGCAAATCTATTCTTTGGCTTGAATGACCTTGGTTAATCTCATTCTTTCATTTGCCGAAGTTCGGACGCAACATTTTGCGTCCCCTCCATACTACCACACTAACTTATTAACTGAGCCTCTATGGGTTTAAGACCCGACCTGAGGGCCTTCAAAAAGTGGGGGCAAAACTTTATTACCGACCCCTCATTTTTAGCGAAATTGGTTCGCACAGTAGACCCTCAAGAAAATGATATCATGGTTGAAATTGGACCAGGTTCAGGAGCTCTCACGCGCTTGTTCGCTCCACAAGTCAAACGGCTACATGCTGTGGAGATCGATCCCCGCATGGATGAGTTTTTGGAGCCCGTTCAAGGAGACACGGACACATTTACTTACGAATTCTCCGATTTCCTCAAGTGGTCTCCCCCCGCTGACCTGGGAACCTTCAGGCTAATCGGAAATATCCCCTACTATATCACCTCTGCCTTGATCATTCAAGCCTTTGAACATCATGAACGCATCACAGATGTACATTTTCTTATGCAGAAAGAAGTCGGGAAACGTCTGGTTGCTCCACATGGCTCAAAAAAATATGGTATTCTATCAGTTTACGCCGCTCTCTTTGCTAAAACTGAATACCTTTTCGATATCAGTCGTAACATTTTCCACCCAATACCTGATGTGGATTCTTGTTTTGTTCGATTTAGTTTTGATGGCGAGCGTCAAATCTCAGCTGAGTTGGAACCCCATCTAAGAAAGGTGGTTCGAACCGCCTTCAACCAGAGACGAAAGACCTTACGGAATAGCATAAAGACCCTCCTGGATAACAAGGATTTCGTGGAAGACCGATTTGATTTGAATCTTAGACCCGAGCAGTTAAGTCCCACTGATTTCCTGGCATTGACACAGATAATAATAAACTCAAAAGAGCGTTCCAGCCCGCGCTAAGGTGACCAGAAGAAGGACTGCAGCAATTAGAACAAAGATCTGAATGCCTGCGCCTTTATTTTCTTTCATATTCCAGCTCTCCCTTCCTTCGTCCCCCGCCTTTTCCCTCAACCACCTTTGGAACCACAACAGCTCCCTCACCCTTAACAATAAAGATGATGAATTAATTGGTTCTAGCTATGTTTGGGGTCACATCTCTGGAGCGGTGTGTTCTAGATCATTTTGGTGTATTTAGGGTGTTGATAAGCTGTTCTAGTTTAAATCTTCCCGTTCTTCCAATTCCCATTCTTGGAGCTTTTCTTTTCCCCGTCGATACTTTATAAACCAGGCCAGAATGACAAGTAATGGCGAAAAAGCCCATAGCATAGGTGGAATTTGTGATATCTTAAAAAACCACAATCGAGTCTCCAGGTCTTTCCGCCAGTCAATTTCAAAGTCTATGAGATCGCCTTTCGTCTCAATTTTGAATCTTTCTCGAAAGCTCAGATCATCATTTCTCAGTAGAAATGGAAGGATTGACTCCCCTTGTGTCTTGATTAAGTAGCGCGTGGCATCTAATGCCTGTCCATAGGCCAGGCTAGCTCGTTTATGGTTAAAACTCAAAATTACATCTAGATCAACTAAAGGAATCAACTGTTCTCTGGCAGTTGCTGTTCCAAGTTCCATGAAATGACCCCAGTCAGACTGCCCAGATTGCCACTGAGCCAAACCTTCATTCAGCCAAACAGGGATTTTAATATCATTCTGCCCCAATAGAGCATGAAACAGTTCGTGACTCAAAGTTGACAACCATTGATTTCGGTTGCTACCATAAATGTGAATTTCAGTTCCTGATCGAGCAATTCCGCCACTCCAATAGGGTACTGCATGCAGATGTTGACCCATGGCATCCTGGTCGTAATAAAAATAGATTTTCAAGGGTTTGTCTAATGTCAGACCAAATTTGTTCGGATATATTTTCTTCTCTTTCTGGATGATATAAACTGCTTGTCGTAAGAGTGTAGAGTCTCCACGATCGCTATTTAACTGAATATTCCCAGATGTAAGCCGTAGTGCATCAGCATTAAGAAATACTGCTAATGAAAGAATGAGGAGTAATATTGATTTAATTCGTTCCATCAAACTTTTATGACGTAATTACAATATCTGATATGGATCCACATCCACAGAGACCCTGACATTGCGTACGCGAGTTCTTTGAAATACCTGGCCAGCTGCCTTTCTTAGAGCCGTCCCCTTGGGATCATTTTCCTTGCTGCTCTTGAGAACTACTTTCCAGTTATATCCCATATGACTTTTTTCAATCATTGCTGGAGCAGGTCCTAAAATGTCGAGCCCTTTTTGTCCTTTTAATTCTTGGACTGAATGCTCTGACAACTGCATGACCTCATCTCTTGATTTTCCCTGAAAGCTAAAGGCAATCATACGAGAAAACGGCGGATAACTCAGTTGATTTCGGTCGTTGAGTTCAGTGTTGTAAAAAAGTTTTACATCATGGCGGGTGGCGCATTGAATTGAAATGTCATCCGGCATCCAGCTTTGAACAACTACTCGACCAGGAAATTCACCTCGACCAGAGCGACCAGACACTTGATAAACCAATTGAAAAGTTCGTTCCCGGGCTCGAAAATCAGGGAAATGCAGACCAGAGTCAGCGTTTATCACGCCAACCAGAGTCACATTCTCAAAGTCAAGGCCTTTGGCGATCATCTGGGTCCCTAAAAGAATTTTATACTTACCTCTGGCAAAATCACCCAGCAATTTTGTATGCGAACCCTTTCCTCGGGTGGTATCCATATCCATTCTGCAAACAGGGACATCTGGGAACTGAGTTTCAAGCGCTTCCTCGATCATCTGGGTTCCCATACCACCAAATTTTAACTCAGTGGAGTGACATTCTGGACAGTTTTGAGGGGGTGGTGCCTGATAGTCACAAAAGTGACAGCTCATTTTGTTGCCAATTTTGTGGTATGTCAGTGAAAGGTCATCATTGGGACAAGACATGGTCCAGCTACATTCTTTACACGTAATGATGGGAGCATAGCCTCGTCGATTTTGAAAGAGAATAACCTGTTTTCCAGCCGCCACTGTCTCTTTGATAGCTTCCACTAGTTTTTGTGAAAAGGGGTTTGTATAATCTTTGGTTTCTTCTCTTTCTTTACCCATATCAATAAGATCGACAAGAGGAGGTTTAGCCTTTTCCCAGCGCTTAGTCAGATGTAAGCCCTTATATCGATTCGTACTCAGATTGAAATAAGTTTCCAGGGCAGGTGTGGCCGAACCCAGTAACACCACAGCTTTCTCTTCTCTTCCCCTTACCAAGGCGACATCACGGGCGTGATATCGAGGTTCACTATCCTGCTGTTTATAGCTGTTCTCTTGCTCCTCATCCACAATGATCAGGCCAAGGTCACGAATGGGCGTTAATACAGCAGATCGGGCTCCCACGACAATCTTAAAATGATCCTTCTGGATTTGCTGCCAGGTCCATACGCGCTCAGCTCCCTTTAAGCCTGAATGCCAAAGCGCGACAATATTCCCAAACCTGGCCTGAAAACGGTAAGCGATCTGAGGAGCCAGAGCGATTTCCGGGACAAGGATAATGACGGATCTTCCTTGTTCCAGAGCATGCGCTGCTGCTTCCAGATAAACCTCCGTCTTACCACTTCCGGCCACACCAAATAACAGATAGGGTGCAAAGACACGGTCATCAAGGGAACGCTTGATCTCACCGAAAGCAACGACCTGTTCTTGATTTAGCTTAATCTCCTTGGGTGGAGGCCGATGATAATCTTTGAGGGGATCAATGTCTGGCTCTAGTTCTTGAACAGTCACCAGGCCCTTTAATTCTAATTTTTTGATCACATCTGTGGCTATCTCAAACTCTTCTTTGAGCTTAGCCATAGATATCCCCTCCGGATAGTCATTGAGCACTTCGAATGCCTTTTGTTGGGCATGGGCTCTATCAGGAATCTCTGATTCTCTCCCAAGATCCGGTATAATTAAGAATTCCTTTTTACGACTACTTTTAAAGCCAAACTCATTTTCCAGCTCAACCAGACCCTGTCTCTGGAGACGGGCCAATTTGATCAGGGTGAGTTCGGAGCCAAATTTACGCTTTAATATATAAAGTTTGGTCGTGACAACATGAGCCAGATAACTGGTAAAATCATCACTCCCTTGAAGCAAAGGACTGGCTGTGATTATGATGTCTTTTTTTAATCTGGCATCAGACGGGATGGCAGACTGAATAACTTTACCTAGTGGGGTAAAATAATAGCGGCTCATCCATTTCAGCAGATTGATCAATGGTTCATTAAAGACGGGTACCGGATCAATGAGATTATCAAAGCTCTTAAGCTTGCCGGTAAAGTTTTCCGGTGGATCAGACTTGACCTTGATGATCATCCCTTGCTGTTTCCTGCGACCTAGAGAGGCAATCACCCGTTGACCGACCTGAACCACATCATTCAATTCTTCAGGGACAGTATAGGTAAAAGCCTGTTCCAGACTTAAAGGGAAAACGATCTCTACAAATTGCGGTTTGTCCATCTTATAAAATGAATGCTCCTATGCGAAAAATGAAGTGTTATTCAGGCAGGTGGTTTGCTGAAGGTAAAGTAAAGTTCTACCGGACAATTAGAAAGAAGAGTCTTTCTAAATATAATAAAAACTATAATCCTTGTCTTTTTGTAACCCCCCAAACAAAAGCCTATCAAACTTTCTGACTTAGAGAACCAATTTGAATAACGAATATACTAGGAGTTATAAAATGTTACAAACCAACCTGAAACATATCACAACTGAAAATGAGTTCAGCCAGGCTATTGCTAACAATGAGAATGTTATGATCTGCTGTGGTCGCATGGGACCGATGTGTCTTCCCGTCTATGATATCATGGAAAATCTTGAGGAAAAATACGAGAATGTTACTTTTTATGATATGGCATTTGATTCACCCCACGCACATGTCATTCGTAACCATCCAAAATCTGCAGGATTCATGGGTCTTCCCTTCACATACTACTTTAAAAATGGTGAAGCTGTCGAAGCAACCTCTTCGATCCAGTCCAAAAAGCAGGTCAAAGATATTTTGGACATTCACTTCGCATGAACCCAAACCAGATAACAGAATCATTTGATGTTATCGTTTTAGGGGGTGGTCCTGCCGGCTTGACCGCCGGGATCTATCTTGGACGAGCTAAACTGAAAACCTTGATCATCAATGAGGGCTCGGTTGGTGGTCAAATGGTACTTACTCACGCTATTGCTAATTATCCTGGTGCTAAAGTTGATATTTCAGGCCGGGACTTAAGCCTTGATATGAAGGCCCAGGCAAAAGCGTTTGGCTGTAAAATTGAATCCAATGTAGAAGTCACTGGGATTGATCTTTCTGGAGACCAGAAGCTGGTAGAAATTGACGAGGATGAAGTCTTCTCAGCAAAGTCTGTTATCATAGCGACTGGTGGAACACCAAGACCCATGGGCGTAGAGGGTGAAAATAAGTTCAAGGGCTCCGGAGTTTCATATTGTGCAACTTGCGATGGTGATTTTTTTACAGATAAAAAGATCATTGTTGTGGGCGGCGGAAATTCTGCTTTAGAAGAAGCTGTCTCGCTGACTCAGTTTGCCAGCAAGGTTACTGTTGTGCATCAGTTTGATCATTTTCAAGCCACCGAACATGCTGTTAGAATGGCTCAGGAGAATGATAAGATCTCCTTCATTCTGGAATCAGAAATTCAAAGGGTTCTCGGTGATCAAGCCATCACTGGTGTAGAGATCATGAACATGAAAACAAAGGAACGGTCAATTGTATCTACCAACGGTATTTTTGTTTTAATTGGTTACATCGCCAATACTGCCTCTTTGCCTGATTCATTAGCTTTGAATGCCAGAAACGAGGTCATCGCAGATGAAACGATGGCTACCAATATTGACGGCATTTTTGTAGCTGGGGATGTTCGCGAGAAACGATATCGTCAAATCACGACTGCTGTGTCAGATGGAACGATTGCAGCCCTTTCAGCCATAGAATACATACAAAGCTAAACGCTTAAGACTCCTATATATTTACAGGGAAGAGAAAAATTTATTTTTCTCTTCCCTGTTTTCTTTACTACTTTTTTATTCTTTGCGAAAACCAACTTCCTAGGAAAAGAGAGACCCCCTGGATGATTAAAATGACTCCAAGATTTATAATGTCCGCGGAAGTGGAAGATGTCACACCGAGCATGGTTAAACCGAAGGGAATTAAGCCATAAAGGCCAATCAACTTCACAATTTCTCGCTCATCAAACTTACTGATATGTTCAGGAAGACTTCTACCAAATTTAAAAACACGTTGAATGATTCGATAAAGGGTCAATATAAAGGCATAGATCAGCGTTGATGTTATTATCAGTATTCCCACACCAAGTTTTGACAGTGGCATGGTATCCTTCGTTAAAAACCAACTGTCGGTTAAACCGGCCAGAATACCAGCCAGGATCAAACCTACTTTGAACATGATTGGCTTTTCGATCACAAAGTTGATCAGCGCTATTTTCAGATAATTCATTAGTATATGAAAATATTTCAAAAGAGGGAATAAGAGAAGGGTTTATTCGTGGATTAAGATTCTCGATTTTTTTAACATTATCTGCCTGTTTTACCCTTGCTTACCCCTGCCTCGGATCATTTCATGGCGTTTAAGGGGGTGTTTTGGACGAAAAGTTGTATTTATTGCTAAAAGAGGACAGGTTCAAGCTTTGATTTGCCCTTGTCAAAGTTTAGCTTGGTTTGCTATTTTAAGGACAGAGAATAACCTGACATTCGGAGATCAAAACCATGCAATTTACCGTTGATTCATCAACACTTTTACACGGCTTGCAAAAAGTTGCGCGCGTTAGCCCAACTCGTTCCACCATGCCCATACTTAATCACATTCTCTTTTCGGTGCAGGGAAACATTCTTTCCATGCGCAGCACTGATATTGAAATTACCTATACCTTAAAGCTTGATGTCAACGGTGATGAAGATGGAGCTGTTGCACTTCCGGTTCGCTTACTCCAGGAAATCACGAATGAGCTACCAGATACAGAATTAACCTTTGCCTGGACTGAAGATAATCGCGTTACTCTGTCTACATCCGGTGGAACCTATAAGATCGTTGGTCGTCCGGCTCTGGATTTCCCTGAAGCACCTGAACTCGGTCCTGCCAGTAGTTTAGAAATCAAATCCAGTGTTCTAAAAAGAACTGTTGAAAAAACTGTCTTTGCTGTTTCAAAAGATGAACTCAAACCAGCACTGCTTGGTGTTCTCTTTGAACTAAAGAAAGACATGATTCGTGCCGTTGCTACTGATGGTCACCGATTGGTGAAGTATAGCAACCGCGATTTCTCCTCACCTGACTTTGAGGCAAACATCATTGTTCCTCCAAAATTTTTATCCCTCATCCAGTCTTTTCTAGATGATGGAGATAGCATCAACTTGGCCGTTGGTGAAAAATATATTAGCATCTCTACTGAGAACGCAACGATTTTCAGTCGTCTAATTGACGAACAATACCCAGATTATGGGAGTGTAATCCCCTCCACTAATGATAAGACAGTCACACTTTCCAGTGCTGATCTGGTTACTACGGTGAAACGTGTTTCCATCTTCTCTAACCGCACAACGCATCAAGTTGCTCTGAAACTTCACCCTGGTTATCTGGAAGTATTTACCGAAGACCCTGAAGCTAGCACAAGCGCTAAAGAGCAGGTTCTGGCAGAATATGATGGTGAAGAGTTGACGCTTGGATATAATTCTATTTACCTGAAAGACATGCTCAAGAATGTAGAAACTGATCGTGTGGTCTTCAGGCTGGGCTCAGAGATCGGTCCTGGACTGATCTTGCCGGAAGTTCAGGCAGAGAAGGAAGAATTAGTAATGCTCTTGATGCCTATCAGGCTTCAAGGATAGTCGGAGTTCTTTGCAGGACAGCCGATCGTTAAGCTAATTCCAACAGCTCGGGATATAGATACAGGCAAGTGTGCTTGTATAAATGATTTATTAAAAGATACGGTATGATAAACAATAAAAAACCATCCACACATCAGGCATGCTGATTAAATCCCTTACCATGATCAACTTTCGTAAATACGAGCAGGTTTCCATGAGTTTTGGCCAGCACACCAATATTCTCCACGGGGAAAATGGTGCCGGAAAGACCACTCTTTTAGAGGCCATTCATAGTTTGGGCTACACCCGTAGCTTTAAAACCCGACTTGATTCCGACCTGACACGACATGGCCAAGCAGGCTATCAGCTTAAAGGACTCTTTTCGGATCATACCGGACTTGATCATGAAGTAAGGCTCAAGGTTGAATCTTCTCGCAAGAAACTGTTGAGTGTTAACAATAAAAACCTGAATAGTCGGGCTCAGATCATTGGGAAGTTTCCCCTGGTTTCTCTAACGCCTGAAGACAGTACGCTCACTTTTGGTTCACCTGAGATCAGACGCCTGTTCTTCAATAAGCTCCTGTCACAAATTGACCCTGCCTATCTGGAAAAGCTCCAGATCTATGCACGGATTCTCAAACAGCGTAATGCCATGCTGCAAGCTCATGCCAATGATGGTGTTGCCATAGACAGAATTCTCCTGTCAACTCTTGATGATCAACGAGCTTCCGTTTCTGCCCGGCTGCATGAGGCACGGAGCAAACATCTCACTGAGTTTAAAAAGATCCTTTATGAAGCTTATACAGAGCTGGAACAGGATAAATCTCTCAAGATGGCCTTCATCTCCAACGTGAGGGTAACTACTGGAAATGCAGAGCACCTCTATCGGCAAGCTTACCAGGATTCTCTTGCAGAAGATATGCGCAAAGGCACCACCACGCGAGGTCCTCATCGAGACCTCTTCACCTTTTTTCTCGACACAAAAGACCTGCGTAAATTCGGCTCTCAAGGAGAGCACAAGCTGGTGCTGGTTGCTATAAAATTTGCTGAAGGACGCTTTTTAGAAAACTTTCTAAATGAACCGCCCGTCTTCTTACTGGATGATCTCTTTGCCGAACTGGATGTTAAACGGAGTATGATGATCGTGGAAAGTTTACAGGGCGATCACCAAATATTTATTACCGCAACTGATCTGGCAGACCTTCGAAACCATGGCCTCAATATTGAGGGGGACACCCTCCAGATCATCGATGCAGGAAAGATACAAGTCGATGGCTAAATCTCAGGTTATAGGAAATGTTTTTACCCAGCTATTTCGTGATCTGGGAATTGATAAGGCCATTCAGCAGAATGCTGCTGTGAACCGGTGGTCAGAGATCGTGGGTGAAAGAATCTCGGAGGTTACCGAGGCTGAGAAAATTGAAAAAGGCATTCTGGTTGTAAAAGTAAGTTCTCCAGTATGGCGAAATGAACTCGTATTTATGAAAACAAATCTGATAAAGAATATTAATGACGCATTAGCGAAAAACATAGTTAAGGATATCAAGTTTACATGAGTGACAAACAAAAAAATCCTGCCGGAAAAGGTTATAGTGCTGAAAGTATCACCGTTCTCAAAGGTCTTGAGGCCGTTCGTAAACGCCCCGCCATGTACATTGGAGATGTGGGCAAGCGTGGTCTCCATCATCTGGTCTATGAGGTCATTGACAATTCAATTGATGAGGCCATGGGTGGTCATTGTGACACTATCAGCGTAATCATTGGTGAGGGAGAGACCATTACTGTTGAGGATAACGGTCGTGGTATTCCCGTTGACATGCATAAAGATGAAGGTCGCCCGGCACTAGAGGTTGTTATGACCTCACTGCATGCAGGTGGAAAATTTGACAAGGATTCCTATAAGGTTTCTGGTGGTCTCCACGGTGTGGGAGTCTCTGTGGTAAACGCGCTGGCTGAATGGCTCCATGTAGATGTCTATCGTGATGGTTCCGTCTATGAGGCTGACTTTAAAAAAGGCCTTCTAAGCGAGGGTATGCGAACAACCGGTAAGACCAAAAAACGAGGTACCAGCGTCACCTTTAAGGCAGATGATTCTGTTTTTACTCATTACGTTTTCGATTGGGATGTACTGGAAGATCGTATTCGTGAGCTGGCCTTTCTCAACAAAGGACTTACTATCCATTTAAAGGATGAGCGGGCTACAGAAGGGCGATCTGAAACCTATCTTTACAAGGGTGGATTGAAGCAGTTTATCGATTATCTTAATGAAAATAAGCACCCCATTCACCCTCAGGTCATCGCCTTTGAAGGAGAAAAAGACGATGTACCCATCGATGTGGCCTTTCAATACAATGATAGCTACAATGAAAACATTCTCAGTTATGTGAACAATATCAACACAATTGAGGGTGGCACACACCTGTCAGGGCTCAGGACAGCTCTTACACGAACTCTTAACAATTATGCTACTCGAAATAACCTGTTCAAAAAGACCAATACTACCTTGAGTGGTGATGATGTTCGTGAAGGTCTAACCTGCGTTATTTCCATTAAAGTGGCTGAACCACAGTTCGAAGGTCAAACCAAAACCAAGCTGGGTAATGGGGATATCAAGGGCATCGTTGATTCATTCGTAAGCGATCAATTGAATGAATTTATGGAGCGGAACCCGGCCATTGCCAAAAGGGTTATCGAGAAAAGCCTTCTGGCGGCTCAAGCCCGGGATGCTGCCCGCAAGGCACGCGAATTAACCCGTCGTAAAAGTGCCCTGGAAAGTGGCGATCTTCCAGGGAAACTGGCTGATTGCTCGAACAAAGATCCTGCCATGTGTGAAATTTATCTGGTTGAGGGAGATTCTGCTGGAGGCTCTGCCAAACAGGGACGTGATCGACGGTTCCAGGCAATTCTACCCTTGCGTGGAAAAATCATCAATTCTGAAAAAGCTCGAATTGATAAGATTCTGGGCAACAACGAAATCAGGATGATGATCACTGCCTTTGGTGCCGGATTCAAGGAAGACTTCGACATCGAAAAATTACGTTATCACAAAATTGTTATCATGACCGATGCTGATGTTGATGGCGCACACATTCGTACCTTGCTACTGACATTCCTGTTTAGATATCTCCCCGAATTGATCATCGGAGGGTATGTATATATTGCCATGCCTCCTCTTTATCGAGTCAGTGTTGGTAAAAAAGAAAAATACTGCTATGACGATGATGAACGAGACATTGCCATTAAAAAGATGACTGATGGTGGCGACCCTTCTCGTGCCAAGATTCAACGTTATAAAGGTTTGGGAGAGATGAACCCTGATCAATTATGGAACACAACAATGGATCCAGAAGTTCGGTCCATGATGCGCGTGAACCTGGATGACGCAGCTGCTGCAGATAGAATTTTCTCAACCCTCATGGGAGACGTGGTTGAACCGCGTCGTGAGTTCATTCAGTCTCATGCCAAGTATGTGACGAATATTGATGTTTAGAGATAATAGAATTATTGAAAATTTAGATAGAATAAAGAGGTACTGAGTTGGAAATACAGAGACAGAATATTCTAAACACCTCCATCGAAGAGGAAATGAAAAAATCGTACATGGATTATTCCATGTCGGTTATTGTTTCACGTGCCCTGCCTGATGTACGAGATGGACTTAAACCTGTTCATCGTCGCATTCTTTATGGAATGATGGAACTGGGTGTGGGCTATAACAGATCTTATCGTAAAAGCGCCCGTATTGTTGGAGATGTCATGGGTAAGTATCACCCTCACGGTGATTCTGCCGTTTACGATTCAATGGTGCGTATGACCCAGGAATTTTCGCTACGCTATCCCCTTGTTGATGGCCAGGGTAACTTCGGATCCATCGATGGTGATAGTGCTGCTGCCATGCGTTATACAGAAGCCCGTATGAAACGTATCTCAAGCGAGATGTTAAAAGATCTTGAAAAAGAGACCGTAAAATTCACGCCTAACTTTGATGAAAGCCTTATGGAGCCTTCAGTTCTGGCGGCTGTAATCCCAAACCTTCTACTTAATGGTTCCAGCGGTATTGCTGTTGGAATGGCAACCAATATCCCACCTCACAATATGAATGAGGTGATTGATGCTATCGTGACTCAGATCGATAATCCTGAAGTGGAAGTTGCTGAACTCATGCAACATGTTAAAGGTCCTGACTTCCCTACTGCTGCTGTTATCTACGGCGCTGCAGGTATTAAAGAAGCTTATGAGACCGGTCGTGGAAAAATCACGGTTCGCGCCCGCGCTAATATTGAAGAACGCAAGAATGGTCGCTTCAGCCTCATTATTACTGAGATTCCTTATCAGGTCAACAAATCGTCTCTCATCGAGAAGATCGTCATGCTGGTTCGCGCCAAAAAAGTCGAAGGCATATCCGATATTCGTGACGAATCAGACAAAGATGGAATCCGTCTGGTCATTGAGCTAAAACGGGATGTGGTACCGGAGGTTGTTCTTAATCTACTTTACAAACACACCCAGATGCAGGACACCTTTGGGGTCATCATGCTGGCACTAGTTGACGGCTTACCCAAAGTACTGACCCTAAAAGAGGTCATTGCTGAATTCATTAAATTCCGGCATGAGGTTGTGGTTAAGCGGACTCAGTTTGAATTAAAAGAAGCTGAGGCTCGTGCTCATATTTTAGAAGGCTTAAAAATTGCGCTGGATAATCTGGATGCTATTATCAAGACTATTCGAGGTTCAAAAAACCCCAAAGAAGCTAAAGCAGCCTTAATCTCCAAATTCGAATTGAGCGAGATTCAATCTCAAGCCATCTTGGATATGCGTCTACAAAAGTTAACCGGGCTTGAACGTCAAAAAATTATTGATGAATACACTGAAGTCCTCAAGGTAATTGCTCGCTTGAATGAGATTCTTAATAATCGTGGCCTCAGAATGGACATCATCAAAACTGAATTGCGAGAAGTTCAGGAACGGTATGGCGATGAAAGACGTACTGAAATCATCCCCGATGCCAAGGACTTTACAATTGAAGATATGATCGCTGAGGAAGAAATGGTGATCACGATTACCCACAATGGCTTCATTAAGCGATATCCTGTGAGCGGATACCGTCGCCAGAACCGGGGAGGTCGAGGATCTGCTGGAGCAAAAGCTCGCGATGAAGACTTTATTGAACATCTCTTCACGGCTTCTACCCATGATTATATCTTGTTCTTCACTGATCGCGGTAAGTGCCACTGGTTACGTGTACATGAGATTCCTCAGGCTGGTAAAGCCACTCGTGGTCGTGCTCTGATCAACCTCTTACAGGTAGACCAGGGAGAGAATGTTCAGGCTTATATTGCTGTTCGGGATTACGCAGAGGATCTATTTATAACCATGGCCACAGCTAAAGGTCTGGTCAAGAAAACAGTACTCACTGCATACAGCAGACCGATGAAGGGTGGCATTTTTGCCATCGATATTCGTGACGATGATTATCTCATCGATGCTCAGATCACCAATGGTGAAAATGACATAATTCTGGGTACACATAACGGAATGTCCATTCGCTTTAGCGAAACCAATATCCGCCCAACAGGTCGCAAGACAATGGGTGTTAAAGGTATCGAGCTGAAGGGAGATGATGACCAGGTTGTAGGTATGATCGTTGTGCGACGTGAAGGTACCGTTCTAGCCGTTTCAGAGCATGGTTATGGCAAACGTACCGAGGTGATCAACTATCGCGTTCAGAACCGCGCTGGTAAAGGAATTATCACCATCAAAACCACACCAAAGGTTGGTAAGATGGTTTCATTGCTAGAAGTTGTAGATAGTGACGACCTAATGATCATCACCAGTCGTGGTGTTCTTATTCGTCAACCTGTTGCTTCTATTCGCAGCATTGGTCGAAATACTCAGGGAGTCAAACTGATCAGACTGGATGAAGGTGATTCTATTGCAGCCGTGACTAGAGTCCAGGAAGAAAAAGATCCTGCAGAATCAGGTCCTGCAGATGATGATCCTGTTACAGTTGAGCAAAAAGACATCTTTGATGGAGAGGAAGACACATCAGGAAGCTGATATAGGAGTAGATCCATGAATAAATCCTATTATTCACTGCGCCTGTACCATATTCTGGATCGTGTGGCTCAGGCTGCCAACAGGGTTGGGCGCAATCCTGATGACATTACACTCATAGGTGTCAGTAAACGAAAACCCATTGAAGCAATGCAGTTCGCTTATGATGCTGGACTAAGACATTTTGGTGAGAACAGAGCCCAGGAGGTTCGAGATAAATTTCCTGCTTTTTCTCAAGAAGGTATAACCAGACATTTTATTGGCCACCTACAGTCGAATAAGGTGAAGTATCTACCTGGTCGAGTCGATATTATCCATACCGTGGACTCAACTAAAATTGCAGATGCAATTGATCAACGATTTGGTGCTCAAGATATTACCATCCCGATCCTGGTAGAGGTAAACATAAGCGGAGAAGCCAATAAAGAAGGCGTGGAACCACAGGAGGCATTAGCTTTAGCGGCTTATTGCGCGGAGAAACCCCAGCTTGACTTCATGGGTTTGATGACGATAGGTCCGCTTACCAGTGACGAGGATCGGATACGGCACGCATTTCGAAAAATGAAAGCGCTCAGCGATGAGGTCAAACAACAGATCGGTTTGGATGAAACTAAGGCCATGCTTTCTATGGGGATGTCCAGTGACTTTGAGATCGCCATTGAAGAAGGCGCTACGCATATTCGCGTAGGAACAGCCATTTTTGGTGCTAGAACATACTAAGGAGTAGGTTATGGGACGATTAACTCCACAAGAGATTCGAGAGTTAGAATTTAAGCAAGGCGCTTTGGGCTTTAATAAAGAACAGGTAAATCAATTTCTTGATGAAGTCGCTGATGAGATGGAAACTCTTACCCGCGAGCTTAATGAAATCCATCAGGAGAATAAAGAAGCTCGATTAGCCCTCCAAACCTATTCAAATGTGGAGGAGAGCCTCAAAGAGACTTTAAACCAGGCTAAAGAGACCTCTAGAGAGGTTTTACAAAATGCTCGTAACGAGGCGGATACCATATTGCGTAAGACCCAGACTGAGAAAGATGCACTCCTCTTCTCGGCCAAGGAGAACCTTGCTGAAGTACAAGCTGAGGTTCGTAATCTTAGGAACGAAAGAGATGCCATGCTGGCTAAACTGAAAAGTATCCTCCGTTCTAACCTCGACGTCTTAGAAGCATCATTTGAAGGAGATAAGTCAAGCCCTCTAGATGTGGAGAGTTCAGACTTTGGACCAGAGCGTATCGTAGATTTTTCCCAGGCTGATCTTGCTGTTGAAGACCTGCCACCTGAAGAGCCTGAAGAGCCAGCGAAGGAACAGGACGATGTCTTTTTTAGTGAGCCAGAGGACTTTAACGAAGCGTGAGTTCTGCATCGATCATATTTTGTGCTCCTGACTTTCTCAAAATGCTTAAGACCGCATTTCCTGATACAACAATTTACCCTTTCTCATCAAAAGTGGATGATTGCCGTCAAAGCATTACACAACTTGAGGGATCACAAGAACGATCTGCCATATTTCTATATCAGCCTGTTGAAATGCAGTCAACAAATAGATTCGTAAAAGATCACATTAATCTCTCACCCGAAAATCCCTTAATAGGGCCAACGACAACTGCCAGCATCGCTCGCTTCCCGGATATGTCAAACGTTTATGAGGACAAGGAAGGTATTGTGGCCGTTTTTGGTGAGGATGAAGATCTAAATCAGTTTGATGAGTCCTGGGCTCATGTTACAGCAGGCATTTGGGAGGCCATTGCCTTGAAAAATATTGGATTCAGTCTTCGAGCCTGGCTTATTTCAGATCTCGAAAAATGGATCAGTGAATACCCTGAATTGAATTAAATTACAGCTCTTTTTAAACGACCTACTGAGGTCAACTGGAGGAATCATGCAAAAGAATAGTGTTAATAAAGCAATAATTGTAGGTCGTATGGGTCAAAAGCCTGAACTGAAATATACACCAGCACAAACGGCAGTTACCAATATCACCATAGCCACCAACGAAACTCGTAAGGATGCTAGCGGTAATAATATCGACTCAACTGAGTGGCACCGAGTGGTTGTCTTTGGTAAAACTGCAGAGTTTGTAGCCAATTATCTAGACAAAGGCTCTTTAATCTATATTGATGGTCGTCTTCAAACCCGTTCCTGGGAAGACAGAGATGGCGTTAAAAAGTATACAACGGAGATTGTCGCCCTAACTGTTACCCCGCTTGGTAGCGGTGGCGGATCACAGGGTGGTGCACGCAGTCAAGAAAATAGCGGTGGCTTTAGTGGTGGCACCCCTTCTGGTGGTTCTGCCCCTGGTGGTGCTCCCTTTGGTGGTGGCGAGGATGACGAACCCTTACCTTTCTAGGTATAAGACTACACTTTGATTCAACAAAGCGGGGAGTGAGTTCCCCGCTTTGTTATTTATCATCATGTCTAAATATATTTCTAATCCTTGCCCGCTTTGTTCCAGTCCCGAGCCTCAATTATTTCATGAGGATCAGTTAAGAAGATATCTTTTCTGTCCAGAATGTGATTTGGTCTTTGCTCATCCCGATTCTTATCTCAGTCGTGAAGAAGAATTCAAACGCTATGAGCTCCATGAGAATAATCCGGAAGATGGTGGGTATCGCTCCTTTCTTGAAAAGCTATACAAGCCTATGATCCAGCATATCCCTGGAAAGTCCGCAGGTCTGGATTTTGGGTCTGGACCAGGTCCTTTACTCAAGATGATGTTTGAGGAGCAGGGTCACAAGATGGCGATTTATGATGCCTACTATGCCCGAGATGAATCTGTTTTCCAACTTCAGTATGATTTTATTACCAGTACTGAAGTTGTTGAACATCTGCATCACCCACTGGAAGAGCTGGATCGACTCTGGTCATGTCTTAAACCGTCTGGAACACTGGGAATCATGACCGGCATCCGTCTCCCTGAATCCGACTTTTCGTCCTGGCACTACATTCTCGATGAGACACACGTAATCTTCTTTTCGCTCAAGACCTTTGCCTGGCTTGCAGAACGCTGGGGGGCGAAGCTTGAATTTGTAGGCAAAACCGTGGTTCTCTTTCAGAAAAGTTAAGGTTTAGTAAAGTAACCTTGCGAAGGTTTTAAACCTTCGCAAGGCTCACCAATCCACATATCTTATAGCATGACACCCATGCAATACATCGATGTTTTCCCTTTTGCCAAAACTGAGGATGGGCTGAGATTTCTGCTCATGAGGCGATCTCCGGACAATACTTACCCAAATATCTGGCAGGCAGTGGCGGGAAAAGTCAAAGGCGGTGAGACAGCTTGGCAGGCAGGTATCCGTGAGCTTCAAGAAGAAACCAATTTGAATCCTCTGAATTTCTATGCCCTTGATCATGTCTCGATCTATTATCTCCATGCCTCAAATGAAACCATTCACGTCCCGGTGTTCATTGCCGAAGTAAACTTTAAAGATCCTACTCTCAGTCATGAACATGATAAATTTCAATGGGTTCCACTTGAAGAGGCTGTGGCTCTCGTTTCATGGGAACCTTATCGCAAAGCCCTGGCTGCTATTCCAAAATTACTCACCTCGTCGCCTGCCCTCGCCCTGGCACAAATTTCCTTAAAAAATGAAAAAACTGCTTAAATCATTGATTTTTTTATCCAAAAATGACTTTTTATGCCCTTTTTTTATACAAGATACAGATTCACCTTAAATAGAAACCACAATATATGGTGTTACTTAAAGCATTTTCTTAAGTATTCCCCATAAGTCCCTAAAAAACAGCTGTATTTTCTTGACAAGATTTTAAAAAGCCCCTAAATTCTAGACGAATACGGTGCAGGACAGATACATAACCGTATTAAAACTGGAAGCGATGTTAAGTCGGAAGAGGCTGCGTATGAAGCAATATGGCATACAAGTACTGTTATTGGCTCTAACCTTGACTATTGTACAGTGTTCAATGTTTGGCGGAAAGTCATCCCCTGAAGAATCCTGGGAAGATTCTGCCACAAAAACGGACTCTGTAGATCGTGCTGAGACAGCAGGGGTAGAAGCTAATACCTCAGATGAATCAGCCTGGCAAAGTGGAGAACAAGCTGACAACCTGATCTATAATCTAGATCAGCTCAAAAACAAAGCTGCGGATCAAAGTGGATCTTCAGAATTTGTTGCTAGCGAGATCAATTATGAGATCAAGCGAATGGCAGCTGAATTAAAGTACGTCAAGAAAAAATTAACCGAGCTTCAGACTCAAAGTGAAGTTTGGACAAATCCCTTAAGTATATATAGTAAAGAAGTACATTTAGAGAACGGCACAAAAATATTTGGTGATGTGATTGATCAGGATAAAAAGAATATCCAGATTAAAACATTGATCGGTGTACTCACTGTGTCTCGTGATCAAGTTCTTCGAATTGTAGACAATGTTCCCACTGATCCTAATGCTCCTGCTGTCAGCGAGCCAAGTAGGGCAGGTGGCGGTGCTCCTATGAATGTTAACAACTCAAGAGCTGGCATGTCCGGGACTCAGGATGTTAAGGGAGCCTCTCAGCAGAATAAATATACGGGCAATGTGGTTCTTTCCGGTAGCATTAGAGAGCGCAAAGATAGAAGTGGTAACACCATTCTTTCTGGTGTAGTAAAGAACATTGGTGGTCGTCGCGCTGATTTTGTTAAAGTAAATTTTCTATTCAGGATCAATTGGAGTGGTGACACCCGCGAGCTGACTGCTTTTGTCAAGGGCTCACATCACGTCTTTTCCAGCGGTGTCAATACAGACACCTCCTTATTTCCTGGAGCATCTGGCGAGTTTGAACTCTACATTCCTAAATCTTTTGGTTCATTCATTGGTTATTCTTATTCCATTGACTGGGAAGAGCATGATATTTAAAAACACAGCAAAAGTTTCTATCCTAGCTATTGCTCTGTGGGGTCTCACGGCTTGTACCCCAAAAGAAGCTGCGACTCCTGCTGCGAATATCGAGCAGATGAAAATGCAGTCCCAAATGAAAGCGCTTTCCGCTGAAGTTGTTAAGCTGCGTGAATCCAGGCTAGAAGTGGAACAGTTGAAAACCAGCATTGCTGTCATGGATTCTCAGATTGTTGTCTATCAAGCTCGGCTTGAAGAGAAAGCTGAGGAGCCAGTCATCGAAGTTGTGTCTGCTCCCAGAGACCCGGATATCATCAATCTACGTGGAAACATCTACGTCCTTATTCGCGAGATCGATTCTTTAAAGGTTGGCATGAAAGACCTGTTGCTGCTTAATGATTCATTGGAAATGCAGATCGAACAACTTGCTATAATAGCAAATACAGAAGTTAAGTTAGTAGAAATGGCTGAAGAAAAGCCAGCTGCTTCCCGCCAACCAGAGCCTCTTGTTGAGCTACCAGTTAAAAAAGACGACCCCGTTTTGACTGAAGAACCTCAAATGGCGGCCCCACCTGTCGCCCACGGATATGCCTTTAATGCAGACTACCGCATGGCTTATAATGATGCCTTAAATCAATATTTTAATAATGAGTATCTCGAATCCATACAGGACTTCCGGGTGCTCATAGAACGTGAGCCACAAGGCGCCTATGCTGACAATGCTCAATATTGGATTGGTGAATGTTTTTACTCACTCGAGGATTTTGAGTCTGCCATACGAGAATTTGAAAAGGTTTTTGCTTTTGCGGAAAACAACAAAAGTGATCATGCATTATTTAAAATTGCTATTAGTTATCAGCAGATCGGACGCTACCTGAAAGCGAGAGAAACAATGAATCGCTTTATCCTGGATTATCCAGAGAGCGAACTGATTTTACAAGCCCATGATTTCTTAAAAGGGAATCAACGGAAATAGACATGCTGACTCATAAAACCACATTGGCCTTTATTCTTCTGTTCTCCGGGACCTTGCTCCTTGGACAAACAGGCAATAGTGGTTTGTTTTATGATATTGGACTGGTAATCGAAGATACCAATAAAACTGCTCTAGACACCCTGCAGGTAAACACCCTTCAAGGTGCATTGTCACAGGAACAATTAGAGTTGGAAGAAGAACTGGACCGCTATCAACATAAACTGGTTGAAACTGAGATTCGTTTAAGACACCAAACCATGGTCATTGATAGCTTGCAAACTGAGATTACTCAAATCAAAGCAGCCGGGGAAACGGATAAGGCACTCTTATCTACCCGAATCACTAATTTAGTGGATCAACAGTCCAAGCCAGCACAAGCTGCCACACAATTTGACCCTTCCAGGCCAGCAAGTTCAGATAGTGTTTTTGCTGAATTACATACACCCTGGAAAAACACAACTGTTACTACTCAACCATTAGCTCAAGTGCAAACTGAACCAAAATTATCTACCGCTGAAGAGCAGGCTGCCTATAGAACAGGCTTGACCAAGTTTCATCAGCAATATTATTATCAGGCGATTGATGAGTTTAACACCATCGTTAATAGAAGTACGGATGTCACCCTTCAAGCAAATGCCCAGTATTGGGTTGGTCGCTGTTATTTTGAAAAAGGTTTGTATGATCAGGCAATTAGTACACTGGAGCAAGTACAACGCTATCAGCATTCAGATAAGCTTGATGACGCCTTAGTCATGATTGGTTTGGCATTTAAGAACAAAGATCGTCTTCCAGAAGCAAAACTAGCCTTTCAAGAGCTGGTTTCCAGACATCCTGGTAGTGAGTATTTAACCCTGGCTAAGCGTTTTGTGCAGGAATAAAGTGAGATGAAAGGCTGATCCCGGAGATCATCAAATGAAAACTATTAGACTATTATTGATACTAATTATTGCGGCAAGTGGACTGGCTGTCAATGCTCAGACAGCATTGAATTATTCACGTCCCGGTCCCATGATGCACATTCCAACATCCAGTCTTTACAGTGAACCGTATCTGCTGAGGATTGGTGTCGCAGGACAGTCGACTCGTGGAGCTTTAGAGAGTGAATTCTTTAATAAGGGAGCCTTTCTAGAGACTGATATTACTCGTGATTTTCGACTGGGAATGTCAGCCATTCAATCAGGTTCAAATAATAATGAAGCTGAGTTGGCGCTGCATATCCAAAATCGTCTGCTGACCTATGGTGAAACTGCAGTCGGTATTGGTGTGAATGATATCAGCTTTACAACAGGCACCTCGGACACAACGGATATCGAAGAACGCGTTCGAAATCTATCTTACTACATATTGCTTACCCGTGAGAATAGTTTTTCCGGATATAGCCTAAAGACTTACCTCGGGGTAGGTTCAGGTAGATATGGTTCAAACTTTGGTAAATATGACCTGACTGTAGACAGTACAACAACACCATTCGATACAGTTAAGACCGCCAAGGATAACAGTATGGGCTTCTTCCTTGGCTTGCTTTTGAATACAAACATTTTTGCCGATCGTGGCGGTATGGATTTTATTCTGGAGTTTGATGGAACAGGGATCAATACCGGTATTAAAATTCCATTAACCCAAGAATACAAGATTACTCTCGGCTTTTCAAATATCCAAAACCTACCTTACTTAGGAGAGGATCGTGAGAATCCTGCAGGAGTTGGAATTGGTCTGGATTACTACTTACCACGGGTGAAATCTTCAGCCAGTAAACAACGTGGTGGTATCAAAATAGCCGGCGTCGTTACTGAAGATGGCGTTCCCATGCGTACTGTTATTGATTCCAGCTGGCATAAAGCGCAGGAACAACAATTACTAGTCTTAAGAGATTCCTTGAGAATGTCGGCTACTGAGATAGAACACTTGAATCGTATGGTGGAGCAGCTTGAACAACGCAACCAGGTGGTTGAAGACTCTGTTGCTGCACTGCAGCTTGCTCGTCATGTATCAGATGCACAGATTAATCAAGCCCTGAAGCACCTTTCACGCTCTCTACGCTTGTTTTACAATGAAGAATATGAAGATGCTCTCAGCGAGATTAACCAGGCCTTAGAGTTTAATCCCAACCTGGCGCTGGCTTATGCCCGTAGAGGGTCCATCTATTATAAATTGAATCAAATTGATCGCGCGACGATCAACTGGAATATTGCCCTACAGATCGATCCTAGTTATGATGAGGTACGAAATATTCTCAGGGCTTTGAATGAAAACCGACTGCGCTCGGCAGTTTCTATAAAGGAATAGAATAAAAGGACTTACTTATGGATTTTGCAACCATTATAGGATTATTGTTCGGGTCAGGTTTGATTGGGTATGCAGTATTTGGAGTTTCTTCCGCCCTGCCTAACGGAGTTATGACTTTTGTTGACGCACAATCACTTATGATCGTGTTAGGTGGTACGATTGCAGCCACTGCCATGGCATTCCCTGTGAAAGAGGTATTATCGCTCTATACAAATTTGTGGGCTGTCTTCAAAGGTGAAAACCATGAAGACGCAGACACCTTGCGAGAATTAGTAGAGTTAGCCACTGTAGCACGTAAAGGAACCGCGGATCTGGAAAAAGCGGTTGGTGGTATTAATGATTGGTTCTTAAAGGATGGCGTCCAGATGATCGTTGATGGACTTCCTGAAGAAGACATTCGAAGCATTATGGAAACCCGGGTTGTCAATCGTGAATTGAGGGAAGATGCTGAAGCCAACGTATTCAAAACCATGGGTGTCTTCTCTCCTGCTTTTGGTATGGTTGGAACCTTAGTAGGTCTTGTTGCCATGTTGTTTGCAATGGGGGCTGGTCCTGGGGATGGAGGAGATTCGGATCCTGCTGCGAAACTTGGACAAGCTATGGGTGTTGCCTTGATCACAACTTTTTATGGGGCTTTGTTTGCTAATTTATTCTTTCTTCCTGTAGCAGCTAAGCTGCGCTCGCGAATTGATAAAAGAAATATAACTCAGAATATGATTATTGATGGGATTGTCATGCTTAAGGTTAAAAAGCATCCCATTTTAGTGCGTGAATTTCTCAACTCTTATCTGGCACCACGCGATAGGGTTTACGAGGACTAAAAAGTATGCCTGTAGCACCAAAGAAAAAAGAAAAACAGTCAGAAGAGGGCGGATGGCTTACCACTTTCGCTGATATGATGACCTTACTCATGACTTTCTTTGTGTTGCTATTCGCTATGTCTACTATTGACCCCGTGAAACTGGAACAATTCGGTCAGTCTATGGGCGAACACCAGGGCTCCAGGAAAAAGTCAAAAAAAGTATCTCTGAGCCAGATTAATCAAGAGGTTAAAAAGCTGGTTAAAGAACAGCAACTTGATCAACAGGTTAAGGTGCGCATGGATGCACGAGGGGTTACCCTTGAGATTGCCAGTGATCTGGCCTTCAGTGTGGGTAGCGCAGATTTATCCTACTCAATCAAACAATTTTTGGTAAAGCTGGTTAGCACAATGGAAAAAGCTACCTACGCTATTGCTGTGGAAGGACACACGGACAATGTCCCCATGCGGTCTGTGCAGTTTCCATCAAACTGGGAGCTATCAGCCTCTCGAGCAAGTGCTGTAATAACTTACCTGACATCGCAGGGTATTGCGCCTGATAAGTTCAGAGCAATTGGCTTTGGAGATACCGTTCCTAAAGTTGCGAATGACACAGCAGAGAATCGCGCAAAAAACAGACGCGTTGACATAACATTTCTAACGATGGGTTAGTGAAAACCATCGCTGGAGTCGAGGAGAAGCTTATGAAGTATCCAACATTAAAACACATCATGACAGGAACCGTAATTACCTCCCTGATGCTAATATCACAGGTGTTTGCCCTTCCCGACACGAATAGAGAATTAATCTCGCAGAAAATTCTGTTGGAAAATACGATAAATCAGCGTGTAAGTGATGCTGTCTATCGCATTCTACGTCATGAAAACTTTATCGTAAATGTTAATGTCATTATGGAAGCAACGCCAGCCCAGAAATACACTACAATCTATGAAACACCTGGCGCACAGGCCCAGCAAGAGCTTGGGGATAATATATATTCACCGCAAGCAAGCATGACTGGATCAAGCTCACCTACCGGCATAAGTACTGGAAATAGAAAGACAAAGACTGTCCTCAAGAAACGACCTATTAAATCCAGCATGCCTTCTGACATCCCCGGTTTTCCTGGAATACAATCACCGGGATTCGAAATGTATGAAGAAGAGGTGCTTGCAGAGGAAGAGTCAAGCAATGATGTGATCTACGCAGCCGCTGAAGAGCTTGACCGTGTTGCTCCAATGGATGGCGAAATTGATACCTCCGTTGCAGCTGAAGCTATTCTTTCCTTGGATGAAAATGAAGTTATCACCGAAGAAGCTTTAGAGTCTGAGACTAACGCTAATAAGAGCCAGGCACTCATTGAATATGCTGAAGCAGAATCTCCAAGCTTAGCAAGACATACTGTCGCCAGCAGTACTGGCCCATCCTTACGCGTAAAGAAAATGGAACTGACGGTTATCTTAGAAGATCCAATTTCTCCAAAAATAATTGAAAACATTCGAACCATCACTATGGTTGCCTCCCACTTCAATAGAGAACGGGGTGATAAATTACAAGTTATGACTGCTGATTTTCAGGGAGCAAAAGATGTCAAGCCGGACACTGAACAGATTCTGCTAAAATCGATTGCTGAAAAAATGACAGCCATCGAAGCTCGCCAGAAGGAAGAAACTGAAAACCAGCGGATTAAAGAACTTGAAGGCGAGCAAGAACGCATGCGTCAGGAGCAAGTTAACAAAGAAACTCAGGATGCAGAGATGGCTCGCTTGCGAGAGCAAGAACTAGAAAAGCAAAAAGCCCACGAGGAAGAACTTGCCTCTATTCGCCAGCGAGAAGAAGATCGTATCCGTCAGCGGGAACAAGAATTAACTGATCTACGTCAACAAGAACAAGAACGGCTGACTGAAGAACGCCAGCAAATGTTTGATGCTCAGCAGCAGCAAGCGAAAGAACGTTTACGTGAAGACTCTCTTCGCTTGACTCTCCTAACAGAGCAGTTAGATGACTTGAAAAACCAGTTGTCTGCTGTAGACCTGGAAGAGGAACAGAGACTCAAACTGGAGCTCGAGCAAAAACGAAGAGAAGCAGAAAAGTCTGCAATCCGTGATAGAGAAGACAAGCTTAAGCAACAGATGGATGAACTGGAAAGTCAAAGACTCCAGGCTTCTGTAATACCTGAAGATGATGGTAATCTCTTTCCTCTCATGCTCATTGGTGCTGCAGTGTTGGTTGCGCTGGCAATTCTACTAGGAGCTATGATGGGTGGTCGTCGCCGTGGTCCAGAGTTAGCAGGTATTCCAAGTGATGGTGATGGCTTTTCTGAACCTGTTCCCGAGACAACATCTGAGCCTGTGGCTGTTGAAGAAGAAGCTGAGATTGATCATGAATTAATTGGTGAAGTTGATAGTATTAAGAAATCCGTAGTTTCACTTGCAGTAAGCAAACCAGGGTCTGCCTCAAACATTGTGAAAGAATGGCTTCAGGATACTGGTGAAGCTGAAGAAGTTGAAGAAGAAGCCGAGGAAGAAGAGTCAAATGGTAAAAACAAAAAGAAGGGGAAGAAATAATGGCTGATCAAAAAAAATTGGCCGGAATTGATAAGGCCGCCGTCCTCTTTGACATATTAGGCGCTCGATTGGCGGGACAGCTTTTCCCCAATCTAAGCAATGAAGAGATCGTTGCTGTTCGTCAGCGTATTCCTCAGGTTCAGAATGTTTCCTTTGACTCAAAAAAATCGATTCTGGAGGAATTTTATTTTTCCTTTATGTCTAAGAAATTTTCAGATGAATCCAAAGAAGCCACCTCACAACCATTCGCCTTTCTTGAAGGCATGTCTGAGGTTCAACTTGCTTATCTTATAAGATCTGAACCTACAAGATCGATCTCCATTTTATTGGCCCAACTTCCTTTGGAAATGCAGGGTAAATTACTTCAGAGATTGCCAACAGAGATTCGGACTGAGGCTATGATTGATCTAGGTAAGATCAAAGATGTTCCGCTTCAGGCTGTCCTGGAGGTCGCTTCCGAATATAGAGAAAAAGCAAAGCAAATTCCATCCCATGCAGAATATCAAGAAGGTGGCGGTAAAGCCATGGCTGGTCTTCTGGCAACTATGGACGCTAAGGAACAGAGGCAGTTTCTGGACTATCTAGGCGAAGAGGATCCCGAACTGGCAAAAGAGGTGAAGAAGCATCACTTCACTTTTGATAATGTTTCCATGCTTTCGGATGGTTTACTCCGAGACGTTTTTAATAGTCTGGATCTGGATGATGTCGCTCTCGCCCTTAAAGGACAGGAGCAGGAGTTAACCGATCGTGTTCTCGAGAGTCTGCCCCAGAAAAAGCAGGCTATGTATGAACCGAAAGATGGACCCGTTTCTCGTAAGCAGGTAGAGGCAGCGCAAAAGAAAGTTGTTGAGTTTATACTCCAAATGGACGCTGACCCAAATAATGAATTCAGTATCGAAGAGTTTGCTGAGGCCGACTATATCGAGTAGTTAATTACTGACAAAGATATCTCCGCTGTCCTGCACTAGCGAGATGGGAGGGAAGGCGTCCGCCCGGACTGTCCTTCCCTCCGCTGTTTTTGGGCTGAACCTAAGGCTCAGGTACCAAAATATCTATCACCGGCATCCCCAAGGCCAGGAACAATATATCCAATTTCATCTAAACGTTCATCAACAGAGGCTGTAAAAATGGAAATATTCGGATGTTTTGCAAAGACTTCTTTTATTCCTTCAGGGGCCGAGATTAATGTCAATAGACTGATTTGTGAAGCTCCATGACTCTGCAAGAGATCAATGGCAGCGACAGAGCTCCCGCCAGTAGCCAGCATGGGATCCATGATAAAACAATGGTTTGCTGATTTCGAAAAGTCGGGAAGGTTTTTATAATAATGTTGGGGCAATAATGTTTTTTCGTCGCGGAAAAGACCTATAAAACCTGTATGTGCCTCGGGTATTAGGGTCAGGCCAACATCAAGCATAGCGAGGCCAGCACGAAAAATTGGAATAAACCAGATCTCTTCAGCCAAAACCTGCTCATTTGTTTTTTTCAAGGGTGTTTCTACAGATTGCTCAAGTGTGCTTAAGGACTCAGTTGCTGCGACTAAAACCATAGTGCTCAGGCGTTTAGCTGCTTCTCTAAATTCATGACTGTTGGTATCTCTATTCCTGAGAATAGCCAAGTTGTGTGAGACTAGAGGATAAGATTTCAACTCCGTTACTTGGGACAACAGCATCTCCGAACTTATGGTTTTGAACAGCTTGTACTAAAAGTAACCATGAACCCAAAAAAGTCTACGTCTATTCTTATTGCTGGATAAATGCTTTAATTCTGAGATTTGTATACTTATCTAACTGTAAATTATCAATATCGTCTGTTCGCCGTGTGTTCGAGTTTGAGATCTTGAAGCTGTTGTGCTTTAGGTCTTATGGTAAGATTTAGTCCACCCCATCGACCCATCGGGGTCCAGCTTAAATTTAATTTCCAGCAATGTAGATCTCGAGTCACACCAACCGACCCACTCACTAATTTTCTGTCAATTAGGTTAAATCTTGGACTATAGGTCAAACCCCAGTTTTCAGAAAGATTGAATTTTAAAGTGGTGTTTAGATTAAATGTCTGTTTAGCTAATTCCAGAGGATTCTGGTGACTGAAGGAATAAGAAAAATTAAAGTTTGCTGACCAGGCAGGGCCACCCCTCTTAGGTTTCTCGGAGGGAATAAACTCATCATCATCAAGATCACTTTTCGTAGTGTCTTCTGCTGCACTCTTTTCTACCATTGATCTCAACCCACCGGGACTATCTCCCTGAAGTCTAAATCCGAAACTGAAGCCTGCGCGGGTCATACGTGGTGATCTATATACATTAATTTTTTTAGTTCCCGTTGAGTCACGCTCGTAAATTTCAAATGTCGCACGGGGGCTCAACCGGAAGGTTTTGCCAAAGTTAAGCTTAAAACTATTGCTGATATCAGATGCCTTCAGCGAGTCTGCTTTAAAATTGTAGGATCCATTAAAGGTCCAGGTAAAGAATTGAGCTTTGGTCTCCACATCCCCGTTAAACAGTTTATAGTCAAAGACGTTATTCAGGCTATAGTTCAATCTCAAGGCCTCACTGGATGGCGTGGCACCCAGATCACTTCCTGCAAAGCGGTCAAATGTGTGTGTTTCACCTGTGCCGTCTGTTAACGTTTCCGTATATCCCCAGAAATCTGTTGAAAAGTCTGGTGTATAACTAACAGAGACTTTGGGTGTCAGCGTATGGCGAATGGCACGAAGCGGGCCAAGTCTCACAGGAATCATACCGTAAAGTTTTGTGTTCAAGCTGGCACTGGTACTAAAAGTACCTCGCCTGATAAACCCATCTACCTCCTGAGTTCGAATCGCTCCTGAGGCGCTATCGATAATAACCGATTCATCGTCAGTGAGTACCGGGTCAAGGTATCTAAATCCCCAAGCATCCCGGTAACTGATGGACCCCACAAGTTTCAATACCTTCATAATCTGTGTATCGCCCGAAATACTAGTGTTATGATTCCAGGTTCTTGTATCGACAACATCTTCATCCCATAAAAGACTGTCACCACTTAGTGTGTCTGGGTTTTCGTAGGATAAGTAACTCCATCTACGCTTGTTGCTAAAGGTGTTGTTATAGCCCCAGCGGAAACTGTTATACCAGCGTAGCTCATTCCCTTTCGCTGGAATCAGTGCTGAAGATGATCGGTTGAATCTCAACGATGGCAGAGCTAAAGTCGGTCCAGAGAGCTTGATATCGGCGGATTCCGGTGACTCCTCCACCCTACGAGTAACCTGTAAATTTTCATCGTATGTACCATTCAATGAAAGGCTACTGCTAATGGAGCTGAACTTTTTATTTACAGAAATTCCGGAGTGTAATTTTGTATTCAAGCGATCGCTCTGCTCGTGGCTATACGTTCTGTCAAAGCTAGCATCACCTGAGATTCTACCGTCCGCTCGAATGCTTAAACTGGGATCAATGGTCTGGCTATGATTGAAAGAGACCTGCCAACTCCAAACTGCTGGCGTATTGAGAGTACTTCGATTGGAAGCCATCTGGGCTTTGATCCCTCCGTTATAGCGATAGCGCTTTTTGTAGCGTAAAACACTGTTGAGCTTGAACTCTTCGCGTTCATCCCAGAAATCTCCCGTCATTTTAAAATCGGAATAGTCGCTCATGGCCCAATAATACCCGAGACCTTTGATGGCTCGTCCTCCATTACTCGGGCGATAATCATAGGAAGGCATGATAAACCCAGATGATCTTCCTTTTTGCTGAGGGAAAATAGCGTAGGGTAGGGCTAGGAGTGGGATGTCAGCAATATATAAAACCACGGGTTTAGCAATGATAAGCTTGTCTGTAATGAGCTTCATCTGCTTGCTGTAGAAATAGAAATGAGGATGTTCTTCCAGCTCACAGGTCGTGTAATAACCATCTTCCATGAGGTAGACATCTTTATTGACCCGAGTTACCTCTTCCCCGAAATAGTTTGCATCTTCCATCTTGGTTCGGCCGGCAGCAACTTTTCCTCGCTGGGTCTGAAGGTCATAGATCATGGTCTCACCATGGAAATCTTCCTGGCCGGTCTGTCTTAAGACAGGATAATCACTTGCTCCCAGTGTGTCGATGAGACTGCGCGCTCGGAGTAAATTCTTACGCCAATAAACACCAACTTGTCCTGCTGACATGGACATGTTGCCGTATTTAATTTGTGAATTATGCCTCAATAAACTGGTTTCATTCGCCATGCTGTATTCAATGATCTCAGCCTGATAATTAATGGGTGAATCTATATCTGCACTGCCTTCCGCAGGTTTGAACTTGCCCTGAGCTCCTCCAGTCACCCGAATATCTGAGATACTGGAATCAGAGAGCAGAATCACCAGGGTATCACCACTCACATTGTTAGAGCCCTTAAACTCATCTTCCTCGATAACATTAAAAAAGGAAGTCGCCATTTCTATCAGGGTTACGGTACGTGGTTGATCATTTTCAAATTCTACAGCCATCACTTTTCCATCCAACCAATCCGTGTAGCTGGTATCCCCCATTCGTTTCTCTTGGGTAAAGTGTGGGTTTTCCGGGACATAGACAGAAGAGAGTCCACCGTTCTCCATGTGTAAATTGAACAGATCACCAGTAAGGATAAAATCGTCTTCTCTCAGAATGGGATTGTCTCTCATGACAGCAACTTCATCGTCCTGCATATAGACTGCCTGTCCGCAGGTACCTCGAGCTTCTCCATTGCGTAGCTCTACATCGGACCAGGCGAAAAAGAAACCATCTTCGAGACTAAGACTGTCAGAGTCAATTTGTAGGCTTGTATCCTTACTGGACCATTTTTTGAACTTGGCATCACCATAGCTCAGTAAAGAGTCTTTTCCCGAAAAGTATAATAGCTGATCGCCAAAGACGCTGAGGCTATCAGATGTATTAAGCATGAGCGCCTGTCCCCTGGCATCACCTAATTGGGTGTCCTCATAATAATAGATTGTGTCGGCCGTGAGGGTGGATCCACTATCAACTAGAGCTGGATTATCCGTCGCCAGCACCCTTTTCTGATCGATATAGTAAGCCAGCTTTTCGGCTGTCACAAAATAGGGGTCATCTTCAAAGCGGGCATCTCCCAGCAATTCGACATATTCCCGATCACCATAATAATGGGCTACTTTCCCGCTAAGCCTTGATTCTTTGGTAGTTATAGTAACTTGACCCGTAAGTCGGGCTTCATCTTTGTCCACCATGAACTCAGCCAGGTCACAAGTAAGGATAGCATCCCCTCGTCTGAGTTTTACATCTCCCACCAGTCGTCGATAGGCTTGACCACCTCGGGTAAAGGCGCTGATCTTGTCAGCTTTGATCAGCTCCAACTTCTCACCTCTAGCGGCCCAGGCTGATGACAAACCTAGAGTGATCCACACGATAGCCAGAATCAAAGGGGTGTGCGATTTAGAATTGAAAGGCATGTAGAATTCTATGAGTTATGACCCTGAAGGTTCCTCAAAACGAGAACCCCAAAGTTTTACCAGACGTTCATAAATACGTTTCTCGATTCCTTCAGTAGATGGTTTATAAAAACCAGCATCTCTGACTTCTTTTGGAAAGTAATCTTGGACTATGAAGTGATTTGGGTGTGCATGTGGATAGGCATAGCCTTTTCCGTAGCCCTGATCTTTCATAAGGCTTGTAGGCGCATTCCTGAGATGTAGAGGGACTGCCTGAGATCCTTTTGTTTTAACAAACTCACGGGCTTTTCTTAAAGCCATATAGCTAGCATTACTTTTTGAGGTAGAGGCTAAATAGGTGGTTACCTGAGATAAAACGATGGCACCTTCCGGTAATCCAATGGCATGGACAGCCTGGAATCCTGAGGTAGCCAATGTTAAAGCTTGAGGGTCAGCATTACCAATATCCTCAGAAGCTGATATGATGAGTCTCCTGGCGATGAAGAGTGGATCCTCTCCCCCCTCCAACATGACGGATAACCAGTAAAGAGCAGCATCTGGATCCGAGCCGCGGACACTTTTAATAAAGGCTGAAATTGTATCGTAGTGATAATCCCCAGTTTTATCATAAAGTTGGTGTTTGTTTTGCAGAGCCTCTTTTATATGGTCTTCAGTGATCTTGATGCTTTGATCTTCTCCCTTGTCAGGAGTGGCTACAGAGACACTGATTTCCAGGGCGTTCAGCAATCGACGCGCGTCTCCGGAAACGGATTCTACCAGGAGCTCTTTGGCTGCTTTCTGGAATCGAATTTTCTGAGTGCTAAGAAAGAGATCTTCCTTGATAGCGCGTTTGATAATCTGCTCTAGATCTTCTTTGGAGTGTGGATCTAGCTTCAGTACCTGACAACGACTTAAGAGAGGCGAGATCACCTCAAAACTTGGATTCTCAGTGGTGGCTCCGATCAAGGTGATGATACCATTCTCCACTGCCTGTAATAGAGCATCCTGTTGAGATTTATTAAAGCGATGAATTTCATCAATGAACATAAGGCTGGACTGGCCCAGTTCTCTAGATGCCTTGGCTTTTGCCAGTGCTTCACGGACATCTTTGACACCAGCGGAGACAGCAGAAAGTTCAAAATACTGACTCTTACTTTGTTGTGCAATGATCTTAGCCAGGGTGGTCTTCCCGCAACCGGGAGGTCCCCAGAGGATGATTGAGAAGAGCCGCTCCGACTTAAGCGCTTTGGCTAAAAGTCTGTCGCCTGCTACCAGATGGTGTTGCCCTAAAAAAGCTTCCAGGGTATTGGGTCGCATCCGTTCTGCCAGAGGTGGTAAGGTTCTAGGGTTCTCACTATTATTGAAAAGATTCATGGTCTTAAAATTAACCCTAAATATGGAAAAGGGTAATGGGTTTCATGAGTTCAATGAGTTTTTGAGTTCAATGCGTTTCTGGGGTTTTCGATACTGAAAGCTGAGCCTGCCTGCCATGGCGGAGCTCGTCCAGAGGTGGTGGCTGAGGTTCTCGAAGCCCTTTCGAAGGACAGAAAAAGAAAGCGGGTCGAAGTGCCTGGAACAAGAATCTAAGGAGACCAATGAATCTCGATCCAATACCTGTAACCCAATTTTTCAGTTTTCTATTTTCATTTCCTATGCCTACCTTCCAGCACTGTTTAACAAATGAGTAAGGAGTTTGCTTGAAACTATATTCGCAGTCTTACACCATTCTTCTCCATCTGTACTACAAATCGGCAATGGAACTATCTACGAAAAAAGTGCATCGCACGTAGTTATGCACCTTCTTAATCTATGGTGTGTAAATGAGCATTCAACAAGCGAGCAAAAAGCATGGTAGACTTGACTCTTAAGACATTTGGTTGGGATAGCTGGTTTGAGGGACAAGTTAGCAAGCTCTGTGATGAAAATAAATCTGTAGCCCGCGTCGTCTCGGTTGATCGTAATCAGCTCCTTCTAGCAGGTGAAAATGGTTCATTTCGCGCAAAACTATCCGGTAAATACAGACATGAGTCCAAGTCGACATCTGAGCTACCGTGTGTTGGTGATTGGGTTTGTGTGGAAAAATCTGAGTCCGATGAAGTGGGAGTTGTTCACAAGGTTTTTGACCGGAAGTCTTATCTGCGCCGCAAGACAGCAGGAGAGGTCGTTGAATATCAGATGATTGCCGCGAATGTCGATTTTGTCATTATCGTACAATCATGTCACTATGACTTTAATCTCAAGAGGCTAGAGCGCTACTTAGTCATGGTAAAGGATGGCGGTGCGAAACCTTTTATTCTTCTAACAAAGACCGACCTCGTTGCACCGGAAGTCTTGGCAGATCAAATTGCGCAAATCAAAAATACCGGTATTGCGGAGCCAGTAGCAACAATAAGCAACGTTACAAAAGAAGGCATTGAGGAGCTCAAGAAGAATCTTTCTCCGGGTAAGACCTATTGTTTTGTTGGATCCTCCGGGGTTGGGAAGAGCACCATTATCAATAGCTTTGTGGGCCGAGATATGCTGCAGACAAAAGTAGTAAGCAGCACAGGTGAAGGACGACATGCCACAGTGCGGAGGGAACTCATTCTCTTGGATAATGGCTCAATGGTAATTGACAATCCAGGCATGAGGGAATTCGGCGTAATAGGTGCGAAGGATGGAATCGAAGCAAGCTACTCAGACATTTTAGATTTGGCGTCGGTGTGTAGGTTCCGAGATTGTACACACACCAATGAACCCGGTTGCGCTGTGCTGGATGCCTTGGCGCGGGGCGATATTGATGCTGAGCATTATGCCAACTTTTTGAAACTGCGGCGAGAGTCCGAGCATTCTCTGTCCTCATATGCAGAAAAGCGCAAAAAGGACCGCGACTTTGGTCGATTCATCAAGTCAGCTAAAAAGGATCTTGACGATGAATAGATTCCGTGAAGTGCACAACAATGACTTAGTACGTTTTATGTAATACCGGAAGAGTGTGTCCAACAAATGAAACAACATTCTGTATCGCAAAAAGTTTTATGAAACTACGATCTTCAAAATATGTATTCGCAATTACGGCACTCCTTCTTATTCTTAGCCAGGGAAATAGTGCTGAACAAGCCAATACGGTCAAATTGCGATATTTAGGACATTCGGCTTTTCTTATTACCACATCATCAGGTACTCGAATCATCACAGATCCGGCAGAGTTCAAGGGATATAGAATGCCGGTGGGAATAGAAGCAGATATCGTAACTATCTCACATGAACATATGGATCACAATAATACCAGTTCCATAGCACCAGATTTCACAAGTCTAAGAGGTTGTCTACCTGGAAATCAAAAGATCAATTTTATCGACACCACATTGAATGGTGTTCACATATATAATGTTGCTTCATACCATGATCCCGGTCATCATGGACTAAACTCCATCTTTGTTCTGGAAATTGATAACATACGAATAGCCCATCTAGGGGATATTGGCACTGAATTATCTGCAGAACAAGTTGTGAAAATCGGATGTGTAGATATTCTTCTTATTCCAGTTGGGGGTAAATTTACGATTCCTCGCAGCGTTGTCGAATCGATTGTCTCTCAATTATGTGATGGTAGTATTATTATACCTATGCACTATCAGACAGAAGATTTCAATTCGTTACCAAACTCAGCAGAGGATTTTTTACGGGGGAAGGACAATGTAATCCGCACCCATCAGACCGAGATATTGATCTCTACTAACTCATTTCATGAGAAAAATGTATACTATAAAATGGAATACAAAGACTGAGTTCTGCACTCTAATAGCTCAACAAGGATTCCATAAACTGTCTCACCGAATCTAGTCCTTCTTCCAGAGGTTTATCAGTATAGGCCTTGATCAAAGCACTACCCACAACCATGATATCAGCATAGGAATTCAGTGCTTCAACTTGAGATCTGTCAGACAAGCCAAAGCCTACCGCCATTGGGATTGAGGTGTGTTTGCGAACATTGACCAGGTAGTCAGTTGTGTTTTTATCAATGGTCGTCTTGCTCCCAGTAGTTCCTGTACGAGCCATGCAATACACAAAACCGCTTGCCTTTTCTGCAATAGCTTTCATGCGATTATCTCTGGTGGTGGATGCGATAACCTGAATCAGAGCGAGGTGATTATTTCCACTATGCTTTAATAGTGAATTTCCCTCATCCTCATCATAGGGATAGTCAGGAACGATGAGACCTTGAACACCAATAGCCAGCGCTTTCTTACAAAAAGCTTCCACCCCGTAGTGATTAATAACATTAAAATAGGTCATGATCAGGATGGGTTTGTCAGTTGATTCTGCAATACGTTGGATCATATCAAGACTTTTTCGAACCGTAGCTCCATCAAGCAAGGCAGCCTCGTTGGCAGAAGCGATCACCGGACCATCAGCTACCGGATCAGAGAATGGAATTTGCACCTCGAGGATATCAGCCCCACTCGCCAGAATCTTCTGGGCAATCAATTCACTGTCAACCAAGTTTGGATAACCGGCTACGATGTGCATCATGAATCCAGGCCTGCTAGATATTTTAATCTCGTTTAGTTTTATGTTTAATTTATTCATAACCACATTTCTTTATTTCATTAATCAGAAAAGATGCTGTGGCCCTTCGACGGGCTCAGGGTGACGATATATAGCATTTCATATTCACAAAGCTTAATCATGATTCTATCTGGTCTGACAAGAATTCGTTAAAGGTGTCATCATTAAACTCTTTTGTGACAATAAACAGATCTTTGTCTCCCCTGCCCGAGCAGTTAAAGACAACTGTTTGATCTTTGTTTAGAGTGGGTGCAAGCTTTAACACTTCACAAACAGCGTGACTTGATTCCATTGCTGCAAATATTCCTTCTGTCTCTGCCAGAAGCTGATAAGCCTCCAGAACCTCTTTATCTTTCGCGTAAGAAAACTTAACTCGTCCTGATTCTTTTAAGTAGGCTATTTGGGGTCCAATTCCAGCATAATCAAGACCAGCTGATATACTGTGAGTGTCCGACAATTGGCCATCATCATTTTGCAAAAAATAAGATTTAAATCCCTCAACCACACCGACGGCACCACCTTCGAATCGAGCGGCATGTTCATCCCCTTCGACACCCTTTCCGCCAGCTTCAACGCCTATCATTTTAACTGAGTCTTCATCCATAAAATCATAGAACAAACCCATAGCGTTACTCCCGCCTCCAACACAAGCTACGAGATAATCAGGTAAGGCTCCTGTTTGCTCAATAGTCTGAGCACGAACTTCTTCACCTATCACTTTCTGAAAATAGGTATTCATGGAGGGGTATGGATTTGGACCACAGACAGTACCCAATAAATAATGTGTTTCTTCCGGCTGAGAAATAAGATCTCTCAAGGCGGCGTTGATAGCATCTCTTAAAGTCTGGCTGCCCTCTTCTACAGGAATAACGGTAGCTCCCAGGCGCTCCATCCAGAAAACATTTGGGCGTTGTCTCTGGTAATCTTTTGCCCCCATATAGACCGTGCACTCCAAGCCAAACTTTGCGCAGACTGTGGCAGTGGCCAAGCCATGCTGACCAGCTCCCGTTTCTGCAATGACCCTCTTTTTTCCCATTCGTTTTGCTATCAAAGCCTGTCCCAGACAGTGATTGATCTTATGGGCGCCCGTATGAAGTAATCCTTCATTTTTTAGATAGATTTGTGCGCCACCCAGCTTTGCTGAGAGATTTTCACAATGATAGAGTGGTGTTGGTCTGCCTATATAATTGCGGAAAAGACCGCGTAGCTCTTTTACAAATTCTTCATCGTCAATAGCACGGAAGAACTCATCTCTGAGATCATCCATAATAGGCACCAGTACTTCCGGAACATAACGTCCCCCGAATTCACCGAAGTGACCATCTTTGTTTATCAGAGTTGATTTAATGCTCATTTAAAACCTCATAACCATGCTAGCTATTTTTTCAATTTTGACTAGATCAACTTGACCATCAGATTCGATTCCGGTGGCTGTATCCACGCCAATAGCTAGAGGCAGTTCCGTCAATATCGATTCTACATTGGTTTCATTAACCCCGCCGGCAACCAGAAATGGTTTACCTGGGTTTAGTTCTTTCAGCACAGAATAATCATAGGCTTCACCTGAACCTGGTTTAATCCCATCGATGATAAACATGGAAACCACATCTGCATATTCTGCCAAGGCATTCCTGTTGTTAATGCTAACGGTTTTAATCACGGGTCGAATCACTTCAGAACAATAAGCTGCACTTTCCATACCAGACAGTTGAACAAAATCCAATCCGACCTCCTCTGCGATTCTATTAACTTCTTCGAGAGATTCATCTTGAAAAATACCCACGCTGATGGTGTTTGTTAAAACCTCACAAATGCTTTTTGCTGTGTCAATATCAACTCGTCTTTTGCTCTCAGGAACAAAATTAACGCCAACCATATCAATCTTATTCACCTCACAATACTCAGCCGCCTCAACCGATCGAATGCCACAAGCTTTAAACTTCTTCTTCATCGTTTTAATGTGTCGGATTTCCTGGATCATGTTTTTGCTTTTCATGATCGACGTACCTATGAGGGCGGCATTTGCCAGGCCTTGGATTGTATGTGTATTCTTTGCTGTATACCCACTTTCTGCCACTATAACATTTCCACCAGGAATACGATGAAAGAGTTTTAAGAAGGTTTTTGGGTCAATTGAGAAAGTATGTAAATCTCGATTGTTTATTCCAAAGATGTCTGCGCTCGTTTTTTGGGCAACTGCCAGCTCCTGTTTGTTGTGTACTTCTAGTAACACATCCATATCCAGTGATCTTGCCAAAGTTATGAAGTGATCAATTTCCTCTCTTGATAAAATCGCTGCGATGAGCAGAATGGCATCAGCACCATAATGCCGAGCAAGATATATTTGATACTCATCGATAATAAAGTCCTTCATCAACAAAGGGATGCTCTTTGTTGCCGAACGTGCTAGCTGCAGGTTCTCCAGGCTACCGTTAAAGAACTTTTCATCAGTCAGGACCGATATTGCATCTGCACCACTGGACTCATAAACCGCTGCAATCTTGTCTGCCTGGAAGTCTCCGGTAAAAATATGTTTATCCGATGGTGAGCTTCGTTTAATCTCAGCTATAAGATTCAATGCTGGGGGCATGGCGATCGCTGCCTTAAAATCACGCTCTGATTTTTTGAGGCTTCCCTTTAACTTTGTCATCGGCAATAGGTTCTTTAAAGTGTCAACCTCCTGCCGTTTATGAGCCGTAATTTCTAAGAGGATGTCAGCCGTGTTGCTCAGCCTGCTATATTTTTTAATAAGTTCTTCTGCAGTGCCTTCGGTAATGACCTCTCTGGCAATCTCTACTCCCTCTATGTATGTTCTGGCCTTACCCATAAACTTGAGGGCCAAGGCTGTATTTGCCAGGACGAGGTTCATGTGTTGCGTGGAACAGGAACCATCCAGTATCTGATTTGTAATATTTACATTAAACTCCTGATCTCCACCTTCAATCTGTTCAAAGTCTACAGCCTCAAAGCCAAAATCTTCTGGCTTTAGACTGTATGATTCTATTTCACCGGCTCGCAGTTCTAAAGCGGCTGTTTCTCCTGTTAAGGTCAGTTCGTCAAGACCATCACTTCCATTGAGGACGAGTACATGTTTCTTCCCAAGGGCTTTCGCAGCGTCTGCGATTAGACGCATGTCTTTCAGGTTTGATGTCCCAATGATCTGATATTGGGTATTAGCCGGGTTGAGCAGCGGACCCAGAATATTAAAGATAGTTTTTACTTTGAGTTCCTGACGCACCTGGGCAAAGTGTTTAAATACGGGGTGAAAACTCCTGGCGAAAATAAATGCTAAATCCAATTCCTTATATAGATCTTCAAGGCGATTTTTGTCCGCCATGATATTTATACCAAGTGCCTCCAGAAGATCAAAACTCCCAAAACGACCACTGGCAGCTTTATTGCCGTGTTTCGCTACAGGAACTCCACAGGCAGCCAGGACAATGGCGCTGAGGGTTGAGGTGTTGATGCGTGATAAGCCGGAACCACCGGTACCACAGAGATCGATTGCTCCAGGGAGATCCAGGGTCTGTGGCATCTGACTGTAAAAAAGATTCACCATGGTTGCTATATCTTTTCCGGTAAAGCCTTTGTCATTCAACTCCAGAAGAAATTGTTTTTGCTCATCAAGACTCAGCTCTCCTGAGATGCTATTGTTTATGAATTGCTCTAGATTCATACGAGGGCTTCTTTCTTGACTGGTAGTTGGCTGAGGATTTCCGATATAATCCGATACCCATTTTGGGTCATGGCAGACTCAGCATGAAATTGCATCCCAAATAAGTGTTCACGTTTTAAGGCCATAATACGCTGATCACTGTCGACGCTGACCTCCACACCCTCTGGCACATTGTCCGCCATTGGTGAGAATGAATTATACATTCCTACCTTCTCAATAGCACCAAAAAGATCGATCTCCTTTTGCACGCCCTGGCTTGGGACCCTCTGCTTCTCGACTGGCATCCCTAAATCTTTTGCAATAGCCTGTAGTCCTAGACAAACGCCTAGAATGGGTCTCCTGGCAGTCAGCAATTCGTTTGTGATTTTATTTAATCGTACCATCCGATCGTTACCTAGGTCATTAATATCGCCTGGCCCTGGTCCAATGACAACAATATCGGAATCATCTTCTGCCTGTGAATAGTCAAAGGTGTCAACCACGCGAGTGTCATAACCCATGTGGTGAGTCAAGTGACTCAGGATGTGGGCAAAATTGTCTTCATTATTAATGATGGTTATCTTGCGATCGAAAGCATCATGTTTGATCAGGTGGTCGATCTGATCTTCAAAGTGAAATGAAGAGAAGGTCTGGTTTCGTTGTTTTAGAGAATGGTTAATCTCATCTCTAAGCTCTGGTGTCAGAAAGGTTTCAACAGAGGCCGAATCCCCTCTTAGCGCAGCAATAAGCCCTGCGGCTTTTGCCTCAGTCTCCCGAGCTTCTTTGTACGGATCAGAATCTTTAACAATACCTGCCCCGGCTTGAATCGCAATTTCTCCATTGGCAAAAATCTCGGCCGTTCTGATCATAATGGCGCTATACATATCACCATTTGGACGAATAACACCGATTTCTCCTCCATAATAGCGACGAGATGAAGTCTCTCTTTTGGCTATAATCCTGAAAGCGCTTTCCAGGGGGCTGCCAACCAGAGTGGGTGCATGAAGAGAGAGCGTCAGAGCATGAACCGCTGATTTCTTCGAGTGTCCCTCAAGGCGATATTCAGTATGGATAACGGATCCCGTTTCTCTGAGAAAGGGGCCTGTGATCTTCCCGCCACGAGGACAGATCTGAGCCATAATTTTTAGCTCTTCATCCAAAATCTGGGAAAGTTCATTGATCTCTTTTTGATCTTGAAGGAATGCGTCCAGTTCAGCTTTGAAGTTTTCTCTATTCCCTTTGGGCAAAGTTCCGGAAATTGGGTTCTTGATTACAATCTCATCATGTATTTCAAGTTGTCGTTCCGGTGAAGCACCTACAAAATAGTGACCCTCACCATCGGAAAATAAAAAGGTCAGGTACTGCCCTTTCTGCTGTAACAATCGCTGAAACAGGACCAGGGGTGCCATGGGAGACATGTCATCTAATTTGGCCTTGAACCGTCTGGAATAGATTACCTGACATGCATTTCCTCCGGCTATTTCTTCGTCCTGAATTTTTTGTACTTCTTTTGCAAAATGATCATCGTCCTGATCTGGAAGAAAATTGCTCTCGAATTTCAAGTCCTGTCCTAGAGTTAATGCTTCTAGTTCCTCCGCTTGAATCTCACGTTTATCCTCGGATAGCAGAACCAGCAGATCTTCATCGCCTACAGCTTTCATACCATTGTCTCGAGCTGCACAAAAAGGAGCAACGAAAGCAATATCGCCGGAATGGGTCTGTTGTAGCCTGTCCAGGTCTGCAAGGGACCTGTATCGTCTTAGTTCTCCAGTGAGTAATTGGATGGAGCCCTTTTGTTCTACGAGGAGAGCTGGTTTCTTTATATCATCAAGTTTCAACATGAATTCAATTCTTTATTTTATCGCGGATTATTGGGTTAATGTAAATGCTCTTTGAAAGTCAAATCAAAGAGGAACGCCAGCAGGCATCGTCGTTTAGGGGTGTAAATAGGGTAAGCATTATCATTGTTACATAATGTACTAGTACGGTAGAACATTGTCAAGAGAATTTAGTTCCTTTTCCAAGCTATCTGGCTGAGTTAAATCAAATAGCATTTAGCATTCACCCTTTGCATGCTTAACTTTTGCCAATCTATGAGATCAATAAAAACACACTTTAAGCTTTCTCTTCTTTTCCTGCTCTTGCTTTCGCTTGCATATACCCAAGATTGGGCAAAGCTGGACTATTACAAACAGGCTAATATTGAGCTTGGCCCAGCGACGAAGGGAGACCATCGTGTTGTCTTTATGGGGAACTCAATTACTCAGGAGTGGTTAAAAATCAACCCTGACTTTTTCGCTGGGAAAGACTTTATCAACCGCGGAATCAGTGGACAAACCAGCCCTCAAATGCTGGTAAGGTTCAGATCGGATTGCGTGTATCTAAAACCAGATGTGGTCATCATCAGTGCAGGTACCAATGATATTGCCGAGAACACAGGTCCTATCGCGCTGGAACAGATTCTGGCAAACATTATTTCTATGGTGGAACTGGCTGAAGCCAACGGTATTACATGTATCCTTACCTCGCTTTTACCTGCCGAATCCTTTAGCTGGAGACCAGAACTAAAGCCAGCCCTTAAAATTCTTGAGATTAATCAGTTGATAAAAAGTTACGCGCGGAAACGTGGTCTACTTTATATCGATTATTATTCATCCATGGTGAACAGGCGGGGTGGTTTAAAGCAGAGGTTTACACGCGATGGTGTACACCCGAACAAAACAGGATACCTCGAGATGGAAAAATTCGCGAGGCCAGCGATAATGAAGGCTCTCCAAGTTGTAGACAATCAAGAACATTCTATGCCATAGCGCATTAGCTTGAAAAGATAAATCAGGAGATAAATATGTACCCAAAATTTAAACTGTTCAGTGCACTCGCTCTTTTAACGCTTACGCTTACAGCTCAAACACAACTAACAGTATACAATCATGGTCAAGCCCTGGTTAAAGAGAAATTCTCTCGGAAACTTACGGCGGGGATCTCTGAACTTGAGATTGAAAAAGTTGCTGAGACGCTGAACCCCTCTTCTGTAAAGTTAAGTTCAAACTCCGGGCTTCAAGTTTTAGAACAGAATTATCGTTATGACCTGGTAAACCAAAACAAGCTACTGAAGAAATACTTAGAGGCACCCGTTACCGTCGTTCTTCAAAATGATAAAAAGGTCTCTGGTCAACTCCTTAGTTATGACAACAGTACACTGGTCCTTAAGACAAAAACCGGAACTGACATAATTCAACGCAACTATGTTGGATCTATAAAATGTCCAACACCCTCTGAACGACTCTATGTTCGACCCACCCTGGCATGGACAATAAATACGGAAAAATCGGGAAATTATGACCTGGATCTATCTTATCTCGCCGGCGTGGTTTCATGGCGAGCAGAGTATGTTGCTGTAATCAATGATGATGACACAGAAATGGATCTTAGCTCCTGGATCAACCTGAATAATCAGTCTGGTAAAAACTATAAAGATACCAAGTTAAAACTAGTGGCCGGAGATTTAAACCGCGCTCAACCTGAATATCGTGATCGAGCAGAAGTAGCGTTTATGGCAAAATCAGCCGCACAGGTGGTCACAGAGCGAGGGTTCTTCGAATATCATCTTTATGAGATCGGGTTCCCTGTTAGCGTAAATAATCGAGAGGAAAAGCAGATTCAGTGGCTGAGCCCATCAACCGTAAAGACAGTTAAACAGTTTGTCTTTGAAGGTGGTGGAAGCAGCTTTAGTAATCTGCCAATTAAGATCACCTTTAAGAATGATAAAAATTCAGGTACTGGTGTTGCCTTGCCTGCCGGAATTGTTCGTTTGTTCAAAAAAGATACAGATGGGGCGCTGGAGCTTGTCGGTGAAGATCGCATTAAGCATACTTCCAAAGATGATCTTGTAGCCTTCGAAGTTGGAAAGGCGTTTGATGTCAAGGGCAAGCGGGAAGTGCTTGATCGCCGCTCAAAGCAAAACAAGTTTCATGAGGAAGATATTAAAATCACCCTGGCCAATCGTAAGGATGAAGCTGTTGTCGTGGATGTAATCCAACGAATTGGATATGGAAACTGGAAAATAAAGAATCCCTCTGAAGCCTTTGAAAAACTGGATGCAAATCGGGTGAAATTCACCGTTTCAGTTCCCGCCAATACCGAGAAGGTGCTGACCTTTACCAGTTACACTTCTATGCGATAGTGTTTATTTGGAGATTGAGCTCGCCGAAATCTCTTACTTCTTTGTAAACCTTGATCCTTCGAGACTGTCCTTCGGACACCTCAGGATGACGAGGTTTTGATTCTCTCGTCTCGACCTTGAGAGATACACCCATTTCGTCTCACTGAGGTTGAGCGAAGCTCAAATCTCGAAGTGCTACAATATTTCTTGTCTCTCGTGAGTTTTGTATACATTTTAAATCAACCAAAAACACAACTGGAGATAATATGAAAACAGGTATTGTTTATATACTGATATGTTCAGATAGTTCGTTCTACACTGGGGTAACCAGCAACCTTGAACAAAGACTTTTCCAGCATGAATGTGGTCACTTTAGAGGATATACGCATTCGCGTCGTCCAGTGAAGCTTATCTGGAATTCAGATGATATGGATATACAAGACGCAATTGTTCTTGAGAAACAGATCAAAGAGTGGAGTAGAGGTAAAAAAGAGGCCTATATTTTTGGTAACACTCAGAAACTCAAGAAGCTTTCGATCCCATACCGAGATAGAAAGGTCTAAATTATTATCCTTCGAGTTCCCTCCAGTCTCCGTTCTATCGAACTACGACTTGGCAGGCAGGATGACGAGGACTTGATTAACTCATCTGATTATACCTGCAATAGTCAACTACTGATTTAGTAAATATTTATGCGCCTACATGCTTTATTTACAATCTTTTAACTAATCAGTAATTTCTTACCCTAATAACAATAAATCTGTCCGACTGGTCTTATTTTTGCCCTAATCCATCACTATGAAGAACATCCTGATTTGTGGAAGAATTCGCATCATGGTTTCCAACCCATCTATAAAAGGGCAATTTGCTTATGGTTGAATCCAGCACACTCTCTGTTAGCACTTTTCGTCGTGGTGTTCACCCTGACGAATTTAAAAACTTGAGCTGTAACATTGCATCACGCGATTTACCAGCGCCAGATGAGGTCTTTATCCCCCTTCAGCAACATATTGGGGCTCCTTGTGAGGCTTTAGTCGAAAAAGGTGATTTTGTAAAAACCGGCCAAAAAATTGCTGACACCAAAGCTTTTGTTTCTAGCCCAATTCACGCTTCTATTACAGGCAAGGTACATGCTGTAGCATCTTTTCCTCATCCCCTTGGTGGCAAAGTTCCCATGATCCACATCAAACGAGAGGGAGAGGAAGACAACTGGGCGTTACTCGACACTCCGGATGACTGGAAAACTACGGAGGCGAGTACACTTCGTCAATTCGTTCGCGAGGCTGGAATCGTAGGTCTTGGAGGGGCAGCTTTCCCTACTCATGTCAAAATGGCTCCACCAAAAGAGAAGCCCATTGACACTTTCATTTTAAATGGCTGTGAATGTGAGCCCTTCCTTACTTGTGATCACCGCAACATGCTGGAGGATACGGATCGCATTCTTAACGGAATGGCTATTATGATGAAGATTCTCGGTGTTGACCAAGGCATTGTAGGTATCGAAAGCAATAAACTTGATGCCATCACCCTAATGGAATCACGAAGTACAGCTTTAAATCTTAATTTTAAAGTCCAACCCTTAAAGGTAAAGTACCCACAAGGTGCGGAGAAAATGCTTATCGATGCTGCACTAGGTCGCAAAGTCCCTGCAGGTGGATTACCTATGGATGTTGGCGTTGTGGTTAACAACATCGCCACAGCACTGGCTGTTTATGAGGCTGTCGTAGAAGGTAAACCACTTATTCAAAGAATGCTGACTGTCACCGGTGATGCCATCAATGAACCTGGAAATATTGTCGCCCGAGTTGGCACTCCTTTCAAGGTGTGTGTGGATGCCTGTGGTGGACTTAAGGGTGAGACAGCCCAAGTTTTCATGGGTGGACCTATGATGGGTTTAGCCCAGTATGACCTCAATGTCCCTACGCTAAAAGCCACCTCGGGAATTGTATGTCTTGAATCAACTCAACTTCAGAAATCCAGGCAATATCCTTGTATCCAGTGTGGTACCTGTGTGAGCGTGTGTCCCATGAATCTGGTACCAACTCGAATATCACGATTAGCAGAGACAGCTCAATACGATGACTGTAAAGCGTGGGGAGTATTTAACTGTATTGAATGTGGCTCCTGTGCTTTTGTCTGCCCATCTGGAATTCCACTTGTGCAATGGATTAGAGTGGGCAAAGTCAAGGTGACTGAAAAACAAAACAAACTTAAAGCTCAGGTCTAGTCGGAGTATCTATGACGGATAATAACTTATCATCTCAGCCTGAATCAGCACCCAAACCCGAAAAGAAGAAAAAAGATCCTCGGGCTAAATTATATATACCTGATCAGCCTCTGGTTCTAGCCTCATCTCCTCATTTCCATGCTAAGGATTCAGTTCCAAGCATCATGTGGAATGTGATTCTTGCCCTGGTCCCAGCTGTGGTCATGGCTAGCATCTATTTTCAGTGGGCTGCAGTGGGAATTATTCTGAGTTCAGTGCTTGCCGCTCTCGCATCTGAAGCTATTGTAAACAGGATAAAAGGAGAATCACTAACCATACCGGATGGCTCCGCCGCCATTACCGGACTATTGTTAGCTCTGACCCTACCTCCTTCATTTTCTATAGGAGGAGCTGTTCTGGGATCTGTTTTTGCCATTGTTATCGGAAAACATGTCTTTGGCGGTCTAGGGTATAACATTTTTAACCCCGCTCTCCTAGGGCGTGCCTTTCTTCAGGCTAGCTTCCCAGTTCCCATGACTACCTGGACCTGGCCTTCAACAACGCGTTATGCTGATATTGACGGAATAACTGCAGCAACACCTCTTGGATTGTTCAAGTTTGAAAAAGTGACCAGCGAATTACCCGCTCTCCTAACTGGAGATATTAGCGGGTCCCTTGGAGAGACATCTGCTATCGCGATTCTTATAGGCGGATTATATCTCTTGATTCGAAAATATGCAGATTGGCGTATCCCACTCAGTTTCTTGCTTTCCGTCTTTGTGTTTGGCGGTTTGTTCTGGCTCTCCTCTCCCGAGTCGTATCCTTCACCTGTATTTCAACTATTTAGCGGTGGATTAATGCTGGGAGCCTTTTTTATGGCAACAGATATGGTAACCTCCCCTGTGACTGCTCGTGGTTCCTGGATCTTTGGAATTGGCTGTGGCTTTATTTTGGTCATTATTCGTCTGTTTGGGGGATTACCTGAAGGCGTGATGTATTCCATCCTGCTCATGAATGCCTTTACACCACTTATTAACCGTTATACCCGTCCTGCTTTCTTTGGGGAGGTGCGAGCATGAGCAACTTATCATTGTCAACACGCATGATTCTGGTGTTGACCCTTATAACTGTCTTATCCGGAGGCATACTTGCCGGTTGGGATATGTATACAAAGCCAAAGGTTGCCTACCATCGTCTCCAAGCACTGAAAGCGGCGATTGGTCATGTCCTACCAGACCATGGCATGTATGAGAGTCAAGAAACGGAAACGGGGACTCTTTATTTTGGTAAAACTGATAGCCTGGCTGAATCTCCTGTCGGGGTGGCATTTATGGCCATAGGAAGTGGGTTTCAGGGAGAGGTCAGGATTATGGTCGGACTTACACCTGATCTCATGAAGCTGACCGGAATCAAGGTTCTGGAACAGATTGAAACACCTGGACTGGGAACTAAAATTGTGGTGGACCCATCAAATAAACAAGACCCCTTTTGGTTTCCAAAACAGTTTGAAGGGATTGTCGTTTCGCCTGAGATCGTCGTTCTGAAAAATGCAAAGCCAAGCGCAAATAATGAGGTACAAGGGATTACAGGTGCAACCATTTCTTCCAAAGCGATTGCCCGAATCATTAACGACAAGATTAAGGCTGTCCAAAAAACCTTGTCAAGCACAGAAGGGCGGGAGTCATGAGCAAAACAGTACCGCTAAAGACTGAGTTCATCAAAGGTCTCTGGAAGGAAAACCCTGTTATTGCCAGCCTGTTGGGTCTCTGCCCAACCCTGGCAGTTACAAATGCCGCCATGAATGGTTTAGCGATGGGTTTGGCGACAACCTTTGTTCTGGTGATGTCAAGTCTCATGATCTCAGCGCTACGAAAAGTGATTCCCCACCAAGTTCGAATCGCCGGGTTTATCGTTATTATTGCCACCTTTGTGACTGTTGCAGATCGCTTTTTGGCTGCTTTCTTTCCTGAAATCAGCGCAACACTTGGACCATATATTCCCCTAATCGTAGTCAACTGTCTCATCTTGGGCCGACAGGAAGCCTTCTCTTCACGAAATGGAATTGGACGCTCTCTGGTTGATAGCTTTGGGATGGGTTTAGGGTTTATTTTTGTATTGGTAGCCCTTGGGTCCGTTCGTGAGGTATTAGGCTCTGGATCTATTTTTGGAATTACGGTCATGGGAGATTGGTTTAATCCCTGGATGATCATGATCCTTCCTCCGGGTGCTTTTCTAACGCTTGGATTGATGATCGCTCTAGCGAATTGGTACAACGACTGGAGGGCCACATCGTGAGTTATTTCCTGCTTTTCTTTTCGGCTGCAATTGTAAACAATTTTGTCCTTTCTTATTTCCTGGGAATATGTCCTTTTGTTGGGGTTTCAAAAAAAGTCTCCTCTGCTGTCTCAATGGGAATGGCAGTAACATTTGTTATGCTCATTACTGCTGTAGTTACCTGGTTGATCTATCATTTACTGCTGGTGCCCTTTGAGGTCGAGATCTTGGAGTATGTCAGTTTTATTCTGGTCATCGCATCTCTGGTCCAGTTGGTCGAGATGTTTATCCGCAAGGTGAGTAAACCTCTTTATGATACGCTGGGCATTTATTTGCCACTCATCACAACCAATTGCGCCATCCTCGGTCTGGCCCTTTTCTCTGTATTGCGTGATTATGGTTTTATTGAAAGTGTCGTCTTTGGTCTGGGTGCTGGTGCTGGCTTTACGCTCGCACTGGTAATTATGGCCGGAATTCGCGAGGAGTTGGAGTTGGCTCCCGTACCTAAGTATTTTCAAGGAGCAGGTATCACCATGATCGTTGCAGGAGCCTTAGCTCTCGCCTTCATGGGTTTTGCTGGAATGATTTAAGCTATAAGGAATGTTTGAAATGGATATGGCATCAATTGCTGTTTCAATGCTAAGTATGGGTGGACTCGGAGCACTCTTTGCCTCTGGACTCGTTATTGCCAACAAGAAGCTTCATGTTGAAGAAGATCCCCGAATCGCATTAATACAAGATAATCTCCCAGGTGCTAATTGTGGTGGTTGCGGCCTCCCCGGTTGCAGTAGTTTTGCTCAAAATATTGTTACTGGTGAGATTGGAATCAGTGGGTGTCCCGTATGTAATGATGAAGCTCGCGAAGCTATAGCCGGCGTGATGGGTCTTGAAGCAGAAAAGGGAGAAAAGATTGTTGCCCGAGTCTTATGCCAGGGTGGAGACTATGAAAGTGCTCAAAAGGGCAACTACCTGGGTATTGAGACATGTACTGCAGCACATATTACCAGTGGAGGTGATAAGCTTTGTCTCTATGGCTGTCTGGGCTACGGTGAGTGTGTTGACTCTTGCCCTTTTGATGCCATTTGCATGAGCGATAATGGCCTACCCGTGGTTGATGAAGAAAAATGCACGGGATGTGGTAACTGCTCAGAAGCCTGTCCTCGCCATATCATAGAAATGCATCCTGTTAGCAACACTGTTTTTGTGGCCTGTAAAAATGAGGACAGTCCAAAAGATTCTCGTAAAGTCTGTATCAAGGCTTGTGTTGGATGCTCCTTGTGTGTTAGAGGTGTGGATGAAGGGCTAATGACCCTGGAAAATAATTTGGCACGTATTGACTACATGCTTTATGGCCAAGGTCATGAATTGCCTACAGAGAAGTGCTCAACAAATGCACTTATTCTCATTGAGTCTGTCCCCAAAACTGAAGTAGAACCTGTTTTTCAAGAAGAAGTGCTCAGCGCCTGATGTTGTTTAACGGCGAAAGTGGCGTTATTCAAGAAATAACAGAGACCCAAATAGCTATTTCTTTTGAGACAAAAGACGCTTGTGATACTTGTGGTCTTAAGGTGGTCTGCGCCCCGGGGAAATCTTCCCAACGTAGATTAACTCTCCCTTTTCGAGGGAATTATTCTGTGGGCCAAAGGGTTCAAATCGAAGAGATAGGAAACCTAGAGCTTCATCTTGCTTTGATTCAATTTGGCATTCCTATGATAGCTTTCTTGTTAGGATTGGGTTTTGGATACATAATACCCCAAACCATCATAGCTAAAGAATTACTCGCATTTATAGTGGCATTGCTTGGGTTGGGTGCGAGCTTCTTTATTGCCCGAAATATGATCCAGAGATTGGTAAACCTGATCCCCTCAAAATATCTGAATGTGAGAGTGCTATCCAGACCCGGAGGTTGAGCTCGTCGAAACCTCCTTTTTATAGTAAGCGGTAGACAAGCCAGGCAAGTCTTTCACCTTACCTTCCATCAACGCAACTTTCTTTTTCCTATTCCACCCCTGAACTTGTTTCTCTCGATAGAAAGCCTCATCAATCCGTGGAAATTCTTCTACGTACAGTAATTTTACTGGCAATCTCTTTTTGGTATAAATGGAGCCTTCTCCAGCTTGATGCTGTTGCATTCTCATTTCGATATCTTTTGTACTGCCCGTATAGAATGTTCTATCAGAACACTCTAATATGTAGAGATACCCTACTGACACTTGCCGTTCCTTTTTCTTAATAATGTAATACTGGACATTTCGACGAGCTCAATGTCCGGGATTGCTACCAGCCGCCTGAAGCGCCTCCGCCTCCTCCAAAGCCACCCCCGCCAGAGAATCCTCCTCCTCCGAAGCCACCGCCACCACCGTGTCGGCCACCCATGGCTGAGCCTAGCATGGATCCTAGAAAAAAGCCGCCAAGTCCACCCATACGACCACGACCGAGAAGTAAGAAAATGATTAGAGGAAAGAGTAAGCCGAGGGGACTACTTTTTTCTTTTTGTCTTTGTGAACGAGGTCTGTCACTGCCGGTGTATTCACCTTGGACTGCTTGAATAATTCCATTCAGCCCGGCAACGACACCTCCATACCACTGACCCTCCTTAAAAAGGGGAGTGATCTCATTGCGAATGATTTTGCCGGCAGTAATATCAGGTAAGGCACCTTCAAGACCGTAGCCAACCTCAATTCGGATTTTTCGTTCCTGCTTGAAAATGCTGAGCAATACACCATTATCTTTTCCTGACTGACCCAGCTTCCAGGCTTCAAACATACGCACAGAAACATCTTCAAGACTTTCACCCTCTAAGGATGGAAACGTCGCTACCACGATCTGATTTGATGATTGGGCCTGGTGTTTCTTTAGAGCGTTTTCAATTTGACTTTCCTGGCTGGAAGAGAGTATATCTGCCCAGTCGTTGACATGCTTATTAATGCGGTCGGGATAGATACCATCAGCAATAAGGCTTGATGTGAGGAATAAAAACAAAGCAAGGTGGAGGTATTTATTTAATTTCATTTTGTCTCATTTTTTGTAACAGTTATCTGTATAAATGACCGTGCTATACTTCGACAGGCTCAGCATGACGCACTCTTGCAGCTTGTCACCCTGGGCACTTCGACCATGCTCAGTACAGGCCTGTCGAAGTGTCTCAGAACCATTGCTTATCAAATTTTTATTAAAACTCAACCTCGGGCGCTGTTTCTGCTCCGGACTCTGCTTCAAAGTATGCTTTGCGATCAAAACCAAAAAAGCCAGCGTACATTGATCCGGGGAAGCGTCTGATCACAGTATTGTATGCTTGTGCCGTTTTGTTAAACCGGTTGCGCTCAACTGAGATTCGGTTTTCTGTACCTTCCAGTTGTGTCTGGAGATTAAGAAAATTCTGATTGGCTTTCAGGTCCGGATATTTTTCAACCACAACCATAAGTCGACTCAAGGCACTGGTAAGTTGTCCCTGAGCGGCCTGAAACTTCTGCAAAGCTGCAGGATTGTCAGCCATACCTTCCATGTTGATACTGCCAACTTTGGAACGGGCTTCAGTAACAGCGATAAAGGTTTCTTGTTCATGCTCAGCGTAGCCTTTTACTGTGGCAACCAAGTTGGGAATAAGATCAGCACGACGTTGATAGACATTTTCGACCTGAGACCAGGCAGCGTCTACACCTTCTTCGAGACTGACCATGCTGTTGTATTTTCCAATGGCATTACTGACCATTAAGAAGATCACCAGCACAATAGCAATAATTACAATAGTACTCTTTTTCACAATTTAACTCCTTGTGGAAATATTTAAGTGTTCTCTCGCAGAGCGCGCAGAGATGCAGAGTATAATCATTTGTGTTTTTTGATTAATATTTGCCTTTGCGGTCTTTGCGAGATGGTTTATTCGTTTCATTCTTCAATTGATATTCACGCCGGTTCGACCTGTCCCAACAGACCTTACCTTAATAAATATCGTTAGAATATATGATGAAAACTTGACTTTGTTCCGAAAAACTGCGCTATTCACAAAGGGTTAACCCTTGTTCAAGCCACTTGTTGAAATTAACACTCGGTAATGCTTACCGCTAAGCCCCCAAGGGCGGTCTCTTTAAACTTTGCTGACATTTCCAGTCCTGTTTGTTTCATGGCCGAAATACAGTTATCCAATGACATAAAATGTTGTCCCGTTCCCCGCAAAGCTAATGATGCTGCTGTATAGGCTTTAATGGCGCCAAAACCATTACGCTCAATACAGGGAACCTGAACCAGTCCATTAACAGGATCGCAAGTGACTCCAAGATGGTGCTCCAGAGCGATCTCTGCAGCATTTTCAACCTGTTCTGGTGTTCCACCGCGTATGGCACATAGGCCTGCCGCAGCCATTGATGACGCAGAGCCAACTTCCCCCTGACAGCCCACCTCAGCACCGGAGATTGAACTTCGTAACTTGATGAGTCCACCAATTGCAGCGGCAGATAATAGAAAATCACGGACCTGATCAAGGGTTCCATTGCGATGCTCGGTCCAGTAATACAAAATGGCGGGTATCACTCCAGCAGCTCCATTTGTGGGAGCAGTTACGACAGGATGACCAGCAGCATTTTCCTCACTAATAGCCATGGCGTAGGCACAGAGCCAGTCGGTGACATTACCATCCTCCGGATTGCCCAGTAATTGTTTGTGTAATTTAGCAGCTCGGCGTTGGAGCCCCAAACCCCCGGGGAGATCACCTTCTGCCTTAAGACCTCTTTCCACACAGTCTTTCATGGCAGACCAAATACTATCAAGCCCCTGGTTTAGTTTTCCTTCCGACATATATTCTAATTCGTTGACCCGCTTCATGGCTGCGATAGAAAAACCGCTCTCCCTAGCCAGAGATAGCATCCGTTTTGCCGAGTCAAATGGATAGGGCGTACCTTTGCTAGATTCCATTTTTAGAGGTGCTACGATTGCATTTATTCTTACCCGGGTATGCACAAAACCACCACCAATGGAAAAATAGGTCTCTTCTTTTATGATCTTTCCTGTTGAATCTACAAGTCTAAAGATCATTCCGTTGGTATGTTCAGGTAATGGCTCACCACGATCAAATAGAATATCATTTTCAGGTGAGAACTTAACTGTAATGTCAGCCCCAACGTTAAAGGCGGGAAGAGTCCAGAGCTGTTGGATAATGTCATCTACATTTTGATTTAGTAATTTTTCCGGGGTGAAACCATGGAGTCCCAGGGCAATTGCCTTGTCTGACGCATGACCCTTTCCCGTGTAGGACAGGGAGCCTTTAAGTGTGCATTGAAGATGTAGTTTTTCTTCTGCTTTACTGCTTGTGAATTCTGCTTTTAACAACCCCCTAAACCTACCAGCAGCCACCATTGGTCCGACGGTGTGTGAGCTGGAGGGGCCAATTCCCAGAGTAAATAGCTCTAGTGTGCTAATGAACATCGAGGATTATTTAGTCTTTACCCATTTATTGTCTAAAGGCCCAGGAGAATCAAGGCTCCACTAAGAATAACGGTTACGCCAGCGATGACATGTACATACTTTTCAAGCTTGCTGGTTTTAATAAACGAAAACCCATAATTGACTGCCAACACAATCCCCACCATGGTGAGTACGGTGATAGTGGTAAACGTTGCTATTACAGCAATGAGACCAGCCATGGATTCCTGGGCAGCAGGATAAACCAGCACAGGAATGAGAGGCTCACAAGGGCCCAGCACAAAAATCAAAAATAAGACCCAGGGTGTAATGTTCTTGGATTTGTCTTCGTGAGGATGCGTATGGTTGGTTTCCAACATGCTCCCTGCTGTATGGTGATGGTCATGAGGATGCACGTGAACCGTAAGATCGTGAGCATGAATGTGTTTATGGGCTGTACCTTTGTTGAGTTTCCAAATTGCCCAAACGAGGTAAGCTACACCAAAGATTAAAAAGCCCCAGGCTGCCCAGTCTCCTCGAAAGGTTTCAATAATTTCCAGCTTTTTTAAGCCGATACCAAATCCAACACCAATCAAACCCAACAGCACGGTGCTGCCAACGTGTCCCAAACCGCAGAGGGCTGTGATCCATATTGTTTTTACGGTAGACCACTTTCTGGCCTTTGACAAAACGATAAACGGTAAATAATGATCTGGTCCTAACAAGGTGTGAAAAAAGCCCAGTGAAGCAGCTGTTGCTATCAGTATCAGTATTTCATTGTCCATCATATTCCCCTTTTTGAGTGTCTTAGTTGCTAGCTCTTTTAGAGGTACAAATCACGAGCCAAAAGGTAAGATTCGTTGGGACTTTTAGTTTACTCTTCCAACCATAGATATTGTATTGAGTACACCATGAGCGATAATTAATGGCCATAAATTTCGGCCAAACACCATATAGGCTGTTCCCATCGTTAAGCCAATAAGGGCGACTGTTATTGATCGTTCTGATAGATCATGGGAATGCCTAAAACCAAAAATCACCGCCTGAACTAACACGGCCAGGATTGTGGCAAAAGAAGTCTTTGAAAATAGCTGTTCAAACCAATTCATTAAGAACCCTCTATCCAAGAGTTCCTCCAAGAATGATTGGACTAAAACCAGTGGAATTATTGAAAAGAAAAGTAGCCAGTTTCCTTTAAGGTCGCCAAATTTAGAGCCACTATCTTCTGGGGAGGATTCGGGAGCCACCAAAAATGGTATCTGATCCTTAATAAGATGGAAGACGACAATAGATACTAGAGTCACGGCAAGAATCCCACCTGAGATTAGCAGTGTTTTTTTATAACTTTCAGGTTTGTGTAAACCCAAGTCTTTCCAGCTCACCCCTCGCACTTTCATTCTCCAGCTTGCCACCACTAGAGTGGATAATGACCAAAAAAGACCATTTGTCAGAAACCCGACATTGGAAAAATATATTTCCCTAATCAAAAACATGACTGAGATGTAGAGAGCCAGATCCAAAAATGAATCTTTAAAAGAAATTGGGCTCAATCTGTTAGTCTCTGTATGCAAATCGCCTAAAGCTTAACTAACTGTGCTACCGTTTCAATATGAGCTGTATGGGGAAACATGTCCACCGGCTGAACACTCAACAGTTTATAATCGGTTTCACAAAATAACTTAAGATCCCGAGCCAAAGTTGAAGGGTTACAGGAGACATAGACCAACTTCTTGGGTCCGACATTCAGAATATCATCCACCACTTTCTGATGTAAGCCTGCGCGAGGTGGATCTACCACAATCACATCAGCTGGTTCAATGCGGTCCACATTCTGCCAGAGGACATCCTTGAGATCTCCCAGAATGAACTCCACATTTTCAAATCCCTGTGCCTTGGCATTCCTGCGGGCATTCTTCACAGAACTGGCAATCAATTCAAAACCATACACTTTTTTGGCTTGTTTGGCGAGGAACAAGGCAATGGTGCCAGTGCCGCAATACAGATCATAGACCACTTCCCCACCTTTTAGGTCTGTTCCCTTTAAAGCTTCGGCATAAAGCACTTCTGCCTGGCGAGTATTGGTCTGGAAAAAAGAAGATGCAGAAATTTCAAATTCAGATTCGCCCAGGCGATCCCTGATGCTGCCTGGTCCATGGAGGAAAACCTCGGTTTCACCTATGGCGACGTCAGATAACCTAGAGGTAATGCTGTTAATCAGCGTGCTAATCTGTGGAAATTGGGACATAATGGCTTTTTTAAAAACCTGCATGTGTTGTTTTTCGTAGGTCTTGGTAACCAGGTTAACCATGATATCATCTGTGTGTTCACCATAACGCAACACCAGGTTACGTGCCCAACCTACATGGGTTCTATTATTGTAAGCTTCCCAGCCATGTTCCTGGGCAAAAGCGAACACAAAATTCATGATCTCATTCATAATGGGTTTTTGGAGATGACAGGTTTCGATATGTACGACTTTATCAAAACGTCCTGGGATATGTTGTCCCAGACCGATGGGTTCATCTTCATCATCAGGATGATTACGCCATGGGTTAGGTGTAAAGGTGAATTCCATCTTATTACGATAGTGAAATTCTGATGGTGATGGCAATGCTTCAGGTACTTCAAAACCTTCAAAACCACCGACTCGCTGGATCAGGTCACGAACTTGGGTGGTTTTTTCCTTGAGCTGATCTGAATATTCCAGATTCTGGATACGACAGCCTCCACAAGTTCCAAACGCAGGACATTTTGCTTCGATCTCATTGGGAGCTTTTTCCAGGATTTCCAGAGGATAGGCTTCGGCAAAACTCTTTTTCTTTTTAACGATCCGAGCCAAGACCTTTTGACCGGGGATCACTCTTTCAACAAAAATAGCCAGGCCGTCTACATGGGTCATTCCCTTACCGCCAAAAGCTAGGCTTTCAATGGTCAGTTCAATATCCTGACCCTTTTTTAAACCTTCTTTACCACCTCTAATCACATCACTCATATTTGGTCCTTATTTTCCGTAACAGGATAGACTATTCAGGGAGTTTCACCAAGGTGATTTGTACACTATCTTTCGTTGTGAAAAGTATCTCGTCACCCTGAGTAAGCCTGTCTTGAGCGAAGTCGAAAGGTCGAAGGGTCGACCTTCCATAACTTGCTATTACACGCTTGTTAATTATTTTACAGAAACCATTTACTAAATCTGGAGTCCAATAATGAAAACAGGATATGTGTATATCCTTGAATGTTCTGATCGTTCATTCTATACAGGAATAACAAACAGTATTGAAAGACGGCTTGCCGAACACGAGGAGGATGAGGGAATCACATATGTGTCTAAACGAAGGCCCTTTAAATTGATTTGGATCTCGGATGAGTTAGTAATTCAAGATGCAATTGTACTCGAGAAACAAGTTAAGGGATGGCGTAGAGATAAGAAAATGGCCCTTATAAACGAGAACTATGACCAGTTGCCAGATTTATCTACAGCATACTGTAAACGGAAATGAACCGTCGTGCTTTGTCCTTCGACGGGCTCAGGATGACGCACTGAGTATAACGAGTGATGGAATTATTTGCTAAATTTGTGACAAATGAACATCGTCCACAATTCCGACGATGACAGAACGAAGCGGAGCCATGGAATCTCCAACTATCTGACGAGCACCATTGCCCTCATCAAGCATGAGAACCGTTTCTCCCACACCAGCATCGACGCTATCAATTGCGATCAAATATTTTCCAGTAGGTTTTTGAAAAGCATCCAGCTTATCAACAACCAGCAGGCGCTTCCCGTCATAAAAGGGATGATTGATAGTGGAGTGGATGGTTCCGCAAACTTTACCGAGGATCACAATTTCACCATTTTTCTTTCTTTAGCCACTGATCTACACAGATTTTCATGGATGGTTTTTGATTGGTCTTCGCGAGCGACTGAAAAGAGCGCGGCGATCTCAAGTCCGAGATTGCTTCGTCGCTACGCTTCTCGCAAAGACTAAAAGTAGATATTCTATTGTTCATCAGTGTTTCATTTCGACGTTGCTCAATACAGGCATCCGTGGCTAATTACCATTTCTATAGTGTTTTTTGGATCTGAATGTCATCCACAATCCCGACGACAGCATGATCCACAGGAACAAACCAGGGGTCGCATAAAAGAGCTGCTTCCCGAGAGCTTTCATAATAAATCAATTCACCTGGACCGGCCATGCGGGTTGGGTCTGCTGCGACAACGGCCTCCCCTTCCGGCTTCTGGTATTTATCCAGAGGTTGCACCATAAGCATGGGTGTGCCCTCCAGGCCTTCAGCCACAACAGCTGGTGTCAGTGTACCGATAACTTTACCAAGCAGCATTATTCTCCCTGCGCCAGGTTTGCCAGTTCCGATTTGGAAAAATAGGTTGTGGCGTCGATCTGCTTGGCCAGCTCAGGATCAATTCTTGGAATAATGGTCTGTGATAGAAGTAATTCTGGTTTTTCCAGGGCTTCTTCAGAGAGTGAGTTCGCTATCTCAACGTCTTCAACTTTGCCGGCATAAATGGCGATTGATTTTCCACCCAGATCATCAGCCAAACGTAATTCCACCAGCTCAACATTGGCGCCCTTCATCGCTGCATCAGCACCTTGAAGCACCCCGGCAACCGTAGCCATTTCAATCACAGCCAGAGCTTCTGTTCCACATTTTTGACGTTCGCCCAGACAGGCCGAGTAAACACTCTCATGAATGTCTGGCAGAAAAACAGCATCAAGCAGGTGGTCTTGCCCCTTGCTCATTCCTATGGTGAATGCCGTTTCAACCGAAGCGACAGACCCGGCAATCAGTACCAGATATTTTCCATTATGGACAGTCCCTGATTTGATAATCGCAATAGGCGCTTCTTTGAGCATAGCATCAGCTGTAAGCACGCCAATCGGTATACTGTCTAATTCTATGAGTGCGAGTGCAGCTTGTTTTTTCATTATACTATCCTGAATTTATCGACCAACACGCAACGAATAGGTCGGACAAAGGAACGTGGTCCCGTGAGTCCATCACCCGTTGGGCTGGCAATTGAAAAAGAGGTAAAGCCTTCGCCACCATAACCTAATCCGGCTAATGATGGACCATTCTTTACAAAAATACTGCAACCCATGACTCGCGCCATACGGCTGAGATTATCTAAATTTTTGGAATGGATGACGGCAGTGTGTCGAAATCCATGTTCAGCTTCTTTGGACAGATCGATAGCCTGATCCACATTGGGAACTCTTGCGATGGGTAGTACTGGCATGAGCTGTTCAGTCCAGATCAGAGGATGACCCACTGATACTGGCAGAACCGCAATTCTCACATCTTCAGCAACCTTCAGACCGATCTTGGAAAGGATAAATTGAATATCTTTACCGATCATCTCTTTCTTCATAACAGCTGGCTTACGCATGCCGTTGGTCTTTTCAAAGATCACTTTTTCCAGTTGATTGACCTCGTGAGGTTTCAAAACAACTGCACCATGACGAGGGAAAGCAGCCAGGAGTTGATCGGCAACCGACTCAACCACAAACACCTCTTTCTCAAGCACACAGATGATTCCATTATCCATACCTGCACCGCGGACAATGTCTCGAGCGGCCTGTTCAATATTGGCTGTTTCATCAACCACAACTGGTGGATTTCCAGGGCCGGCACACAAAGCACGTTTCCCGCTGGACATGGCAGCTTTGACCACAGCTTCGCCACCTGTGACAACCAGAAGATCAACCCCCTTGGCTGTCATGAGTTCATTTGCGCTCGCAATGGTTGGCGATGCAATGGTACACACCAGGTTAGGTGGACCACCCACTTCAATAATGGCTTCATTTATGAGCTCAACATTGAGGATACTAACTTCCTTGGCCATTGGGTGAACATTGAAGACCACGGCATTTCCAGCAGCCAACATACCAATCGTATTACAAATAATGGTAGAGGTTGGATTGGTGCTGGGTGTGATAGATCCGACGACTCCATAAGGAGCCCACTCAGTTAAGGTCAGTCCTCGATCTCCTGACAATGCCTCTGGAGTTAGGGCTTCGGTTCCCTGGGTATTCTCAATTACCAACTGGTTTTTGAGCACCTTGTCTTCATAGCGACCCATGCCTGTTTCATCAAAGGCCTTCTGCGCCAGCTCTTCAGCATGCAGTCTCATTTTTGAGCGAATGCTCTCAATGATCTTTGTTCGCTGCTCCAGCGTCAGCTCATTTAATGCATCATAAGCTTTTCTGGCTGCAGTCACCGCGGAGTCTATCGTATTGAAGACACCGTACCCACCAGAGATTGTTTTCTCCTCTGCGAGCAAGGGGGCTTCAAATACTGATCGTTCCTGTTTCTCAGGTTTGATCAGCGCCGCCACGCGGTTTGCTATGAGATCAACTTGACTATCTGTCAGTTGTGACATGGTTTGCCTCCGAAGGGATTGTTCATTCTACCCGGCTTGTCTAGAGACCCTTCGAGAGCCTCAGGGAGACAAGCCCTGGAGTTTCGTCTTGCTGAGCCCGTCGAAGTATCGAAACTCCGACGCCGGGGTAATGACTTAGTCATTCACACCCTTTTTGTATTTGGTCTTACCGCCAATTTCCCAGTTATCTACAATCGCCATAACGACTGCATCACAGGGACGGTTGTCTGTTACTTTTGTCTGACGAGCAGAACTACCGCTGGCATAGAGAACCATCTCTCCCACGCCGGCGCCAACTGCATCAGCAGCTACAACAAACCCACCTTTGGCTTTTCCTTCCAGATCGACCTGCTGCAAAGTCAGAAATTTGAGACCGTCCATACTGGACTCTTTCTGGCTGGCAACAAGAGTCCCAACAACTTTTGCCAGGATCATAGGGTCACCTCTCGCTTAGGCTCTTTTGGCAAGTTCGGCTTTACCTTCTTTACCACGACCTAAGGGTAAAACAGAATCCACATTTGGATGGGGACGAGCAATGATATGAACAGCTACGATCTCACCAACTTTTGACGCACCGGCACGACCGGCGTCACAAGCGGCTTTAACAGCTGCTACATCACCACGGATAACGACTGTTACATAGCCACCACCTGTTTTTTCATACTCTACCAATTCTACCTTGGCAGCTTTTACCATTGCATCCGCTGCTTCTACTGCTGCTGGATATCCTCTGGTTTCTAACATTCCTAGAGCTTCAGACATTTTATTGCCTCCTGTTTGTTATTGCTTTGGGTTTATTTTTATTCATTATTCATTTTCTTGTTTTAGCCACGGATGCCTGTATTGAGCAACGTCGAAATGAAACACGGATGTTCACTGAAGCGTCTTCGCGAGCACTTCGACTGCGCTCAGTGCAGGCTAAAGAGCACGGCGATCTCGAATCTGAGATTGCTTCGTCCCTTCGCTCCTCGCAAAGACGTGACATGGTGATTCTTTATGTCAACTATGTGTTTCATCCGTGGCTAATTACACTTATTTCTTATCCGGCTGTACACGGCCTTCAACATTTTCAATGGCTGTCGTCGCTGCTTTCCAGGCCACATCAATATCCTTTTCATCACCACCGAGGTATACGCGACCGAAACTTCCGGTAGCACGAACCTCCAGGATATTAATATTTGCAGCTTTCTCGGCTTCATTAGCTGCCAGGGCCGCATAGGCTGCCGGTACACATTCCATGACATACATGGACTCACCGGGAATGATCATGTTGCCATGACGCATACGATTGATCAACTGGGTCTGATGATCGTCAATATTTCGGATGACCTGACTGGAAACCACCTTGGGTTTCTGACGATCTTCCTCTTTTAAGTCAAGGGCCTCCAGAATAGCTGCACCGGCCTGACGAACATCAGCCTGGGAAAAGGAATGGATCTCCAAAAGTCCGTAGAGACGTTCAACGATCTGTAAACCCGGTGTGACATTGGTTGATTTCAATGCGATATCCGTTATGCGGTTGATCTCGATTCCAGGAGATATCTCAACATACAAAGAAGCCATTCCAGCGAGAGGTAGAAAACCCCTGGCAATCGTACAAAAGAAAGCCGCATGCTGTGGCTGCAAATTATCTAAAAACACATATGATCTTAAATCTACACTCATTGGTTATTTCCTCTTTTATCCACAGTCTATCATTGTCTCGTCTTCGCGAGCGAAAGAAATGAGCGCGGCGATCTCGTGTCTGAGATTGCTTCGTCTCTTCGCTTCTCGCAAAGACGCAATGGTGGTTCTGTATATTAAAACTCTTTTCATCTGTGTTAATCCGTGGCTCAATTGCTTTTAGCTTGAGACCGTGATCGATCTGGCTTTTTTCAATATTGCAATTCCGGCGCTGGCACCAATTCTGGTGGCTCCAGCTTTGATCATACTCTGAGCATCTTCCAGTGATTTAATACCACCGGCTGCCTTCACACCAATTCCTGTATTAGCAACTGTCTTTGACATTAAAGCTACGTCAGCAGCAGTTGCTCCATGAGGTCCAAATCCTGTAGACGTTTTAACAAAATCTGCTCGAGCCTTTTTAGCTAATGTACAGGCGCGGACTTTCTCATCATCCGTTAAGAGTGCTGCTTCAATGATGACCTTAGAGATGGCTCCACCATCTTCGCAAGCCTCACAAACCATACGGATGTCACGATAAACCAACTCATCGTCGCCACTCTTTAAGGCTCCAACATTGATAACCATATCAATTTCCTTGGCACCATCGCGAATGGCTCTACGAGTCTCCATGGCTTTGATGGTTGGATGGTGAGCTCCTGATGGAAAACCTACTACGGTACAAACTTTAACTTTTGAGTTCTCCAGTTCTTTGGCTGCCAATGGAACATAACTGGGACTGATACAAACTGTGGCAAATTGAAACTCATCAGCTTCTGCACAAAGAGTTTTAATATCGTCAACTGTAGCATCCGGTTTTAAAACTGTGTGATCGATACATCTGGCGATATCTTCGGGGACAGATGCGGCACTGGTACCATCATGGACACCAATACGATCCACACCAAAATCCATAAATTTGCGGTAGGTGTCAGGTTGCCGTTCAGCGCAGACCCCACAATGACAAACCATATCGCTATCCTGATGATCATGGTTCTTCTCATTACATGGCTCTTCACCTGCTGTTCCAGATCCAGCCTGAACCAACTGACCTACACGTTCTGCAATTTTCAGAATATCCTGGTCAGATAATGATGCCAGGCTCTGGTCATCTGTTTTTGTTGTCGTTTCCATTGTTTCCGTATTTCCTTTTTCGGTTTGCAGATCATCGATCATGCCAACGCGTTTTAAATGTCTGTCTTCAGTACAGTCTGTTGTAATAAATTTTTTCACGATCTGAGTGGCCAAAGCCTTGCCAATTAAGCCTGACCCAAGAGTCAGAACGTTGGCATCATTGTGTTCACGGGCGTTGTTGGCACTGGAGAGATCATAACAGAGAGCGGCTCTTACACCGGGAATCTTATTGGCTGCCATGGAGGATCCGATACCGGCTCCATCAACAATAACACCAAAGCGAGCTTTGCCATCGGCCACTTTATGGGCGACTTTTGCAGCAAAGACGGGGTAGTCGACTGCGTCTGTTGAGTGGGTACCACAATCGATGGTTTCATAACCCTCTTTTTTCAGAAAGGTTTTGATCTCTTCTTTGAGAGGATAACCGCCGTGGTCTGCGCCCAGGGCGATAATTGGTTTTGTACTCATCTTATGCTTCCCCCAGTAATTTACGGGCGGTTTGTTCATCTGTGATCAGACTGTTAAACCATTTTCCTGTGAGTCCGGCTTTGACGGCCTGTTCTTTGTCAGGACCACCAGCTACAGCGATTGAATAGGGCTTGGCTTTGAGTTCTTCCAGCTCGATACCAATGGTTCTTTGGTCCAGGGCTAGTGAGCAGATGGATCCATCTGCCTTGATGAGGCGTGAGCAGATATCTGCCACAGCGCCTTGGTCGATAAGGTCTTGGACTTCATCGCTTTCAAAATAATCAGCTTTGACCAGAACACAGTTTGACCCGAAGGCGCCTACGGTAAAGGCTGCGATATCCGCTTCTCTGGCCAGCTTTAATGTTTTTGCAATATGTCGATCTGAAATGATGGCTGTTTTTAATTCTGGGTTATCTACGATGGCCGGTAGTGGTAGTAAGTATGGTGTGGCGTGATAATTCTCGCCCATTTTTCCGGCGATCTCACTGGCGTGGGTATCCAGTTCTGCTTTTGATACACCACCATTAAGTTGAACCACGGTCATGTTCTTGACCGGCCGTGATCTTAAATGTTTTGTCGCGGCTTGCATAGTGGTTCCCCAGGAAACGCCCAGGGTTGAATTGTCATCTATCAATGTGTCTAATAAGTCGATTAAGGCATAGCCCATGCGGGATTTTAACACTTGGCCAGGTTCACCATCATAAGGTACCACAACCACATGCTTGAGACCAAATTGGTCTCTGAGCCTCTTTTCCAGCCGGGTTCCGCTGGCACTGGGGTCGATGATCTGGATCCGAACCACACCCTGATCTCGAGCTTCTTGCAGAAGTCGTGAGACAGTGGGTCGTGAGACCTCCAACTTAGATGCAATCTGGGATTGGGTAAGGTGGTGTTCATAGTAGAAGCGGGCTGCCTCTAATACCAACAAGCCACGATCTTGATGCTCTGAGATCATATTGCCTGAATTCTACTGAACATGTGTTCATTGTATCTTAACATGTGTTCAAGTTAGAGTGCTAGAAACCTTCTGTCAAGTAAAATCATGGCTTTTGGCATCAACAGAAGAAGTTTAGCCCTGATCCTGTTATTCTTTACTCTCAATTTTTGAAACCAGGGCGCTTACAAGGGCCGCCATTCTTGGTGATTGCGACTCTATTTTTTGCTTAGTGTTAAACTGGGCAATGAATTTTTTTGCCAGACTTAGCTTGATTGATGCCATCTTCTGTTTGTCTTTAAGCTCTATATTTTGGCGCTTAAGTTGCAAAACGATTGCCTTGGTTGGGTCAATGTTGAAATTGCCATTCAGTTTACTGTCAAAATGCTCTTTAACAAAATCAACGGGCATGAGGTCTTCTAGAGTAGAATAAATAGGTAGTGAAGATTCTATATCTCTTATTGTGAATACGTTTTCCTTTGAGAATGAGTTCTTTAGATTCTCTAGAATTTTTTTCTTGTTGTCGCGACCCTCTTTATCATCATCAAACAGAACATATGCCGGAACGCTTTCATCACCCAGTATGGATGCTATTCCTGGAACCTTAGAAGCCCCTCCTGCTGATTTTATAGAATAAAAGAATCGTGACCTTATCTTATCAATTGAATGAAGTAATGTCAACTTGTCATCACCCCCCTCAACTACAACTATATTTTTGGGCAATAGCTCAATAAATACATTTAGACCAAAAGCAGACATTAACACCTTGTCGTCCTCAATTGGTGTGTCCTCGCCGATCTGACTTATTGTTGTTTCAGATTTTTCTTTTTTTACTATCCAATGTCGTTCTGGAGAGGTTGTGTCTACCAAGTAATGACTGTGTGTTGAAGCAAAGACTTGATTGTTTTTTCCAATTTTCAATATCTCGTCTCTCATGTATCGGACTCCACTTGGATGCAAATGGACCTCGGGCTCATCGATAAGAATAATATTGTTTTTTAATTTTTCACTTACATTTAATGCGGATAATGACAAAATTAATGAAACAAACTGCTTAAACCCATCACTCCTTTGGCTCATTTTATAATAACTATGCTTTTTATCGTTATCCTCGACAAAAACGTGGCAATTGTTTCCGTTGATAGAGACCACTATTTTAATTTTATGCTCTTTCCAAATCTCGTTTAAATGTTTTGTCACCGAAATTGATAGCTTGTCCTTTAGCTCGTCACAATATTCCTGCTTCTTAAGCGCGCGCTCAATTGTAGCCTTTATGTTTTTATTGTCTGTCTTTCCATATATGTGAAAGATATTTTTTAATGGCAATGAGATGTTCGGGTCTTCTTTAAATTTTGCAAGATCAATTGTTGTGCTGATTAAATATTTTTTTTCTGGACGCCAAATTTGAATGCTTGGGAAGCTCCTCTCAAAAATAGGCTGTAACACCAAGGGGATCATCTCTTCAATATCGCTCATTTCCAGTGTTTTTTGATTGCCTGTGAGGAACCCAGCTGCGTTGCTCTGAGTTATTTTCTCACTTACACTGTTTTGTTCTTTTAGTGACTTTATTTGACCAACGAGACCAACACCGCTGAGGGAACTTTCAACAACATATTCATATAAGGGAATGTTTTCAATTTCTATTGTATAGTGAAAACTGGAGCCCTCAGTGTCTAGATACAAATTCTTTTCCAGCTTTTTGAATTTAATCTTTTTGCTTAATTCTACCGGAATTCCACAGTCTTTTGTAAGCCTCTCCGTCCAAAAAGATTGACTCCCTATCGCTAAGGTGACATAAATGTCTATGTACTCCTCGTTCTCTAGCGCTTCCTTATTACAGGCTTCCTCGTAATCTACACCTGACAACCCTTTCTTTAGAAAGCTCAAGGCCTCAAGCAGAGCTGTTTTTCCACCCTCGTTGATACCCACCAAAAAAGCCGCACTACTCTTGTTTGTCCGTTGGCCGTACGCTGAAAAAGGGATGGTAACGTCTTTAATGCTTTTGTAGTTTTGGATTCGAACACTTTTAATTTTCATTCCCAAGCCCCTTGCGACAAATAGTCATTAACTTTCTCTTAGTCTTAAAACCTATATTTTTTTAATTAATCATCTAAATGTAGTTATATCATGGTTTTTTAAAAGCTGAAATCACCCGGCTTCGATTTTCAGCTATGCTGATGAGAGTTCTACCTATACTTATTTTATAAGAACAATTTTTCCAAGAGACACATCATTATCAGCCTGCAATCGTATCAGGTAGGTCCCCGATGATATTTCCCTGCCATGATTATCTGTTCCATTCCAACTGATCTGATTAAGGCCAGCTCCAAGATATCTATTTATGGTGGTGACCAGCCGTCCTTTTAGGTCGTAAACCTGTAGCTCAATTTCTGATTCAATTGGCAAGGATATTTCTATGGTTGTACCCTGATTGCTGGGATTTGGAAAAACCTTAAGAGCTTGGATTTCAGGACGCTGAGACCTGTCAATATGAACCACATCGGTAAATAGCTCTGTCATGGCTGTCCCGGTGGCTTTCTCTGTGGTGAAGCCCAGCAACTCACCAATGGTGGGAGCAATATCCGGTATGGTGCGAGTTACATCAGATCTAAGCCCAGTCCGCACATCTGGCCCAACTGCCAGCAGTTGGATATGGCGGCAGCCTTCACAACCATCCCCGTGACCGGTAAAATCCCAATCATGACGACCATGATCATTGGTAACCAATAGAGTCGTTTTTCCGGCATAGGCCGTATCAGCCTGGAGCACCTCCCAAAGTCTACCGACTAGACTGTCAGCAGTGACAATAGACTTGAGATAATCGTTCCAATCACCGACATGCCCCGCATGATCCACATCAGCCAGATACATCAACAATAAGCGAGGTGACTGAGTGGCTATAACCTGCTCCGTCTCCTGCCACACATCAGTATCTGTAGTGCCCGCTTCGTGATACAGTGGCCAGTAATCCGGTCCATAGTCCACATCATGACTGGCTTTCCAGGAGCACAGATTTTTTATCGTGTAAATGCAATCGTCAGCCGGTCTGTTTAATTGTTTCCTATAATATTCAAACACCGTAGGCAGCTCTGTGGTATTGTTGTTTGATCCACCACAGTAAGGATCTGAGAAGGTGTTAATTTCTGTCCAGGCTCCACACCAGATAGCCGGAATTGCTCTCCAGGTTTTGGTCACGCCATCATTACGGAAGTTGTCGACCAAAGCACCTTGATTTGCAAGTGCTGCCATACGTGGTGTATAGGTGTGGTTTGGATCGCCAAGACCTTCGCTGTAGCGAAGTCCGTCAATAATGACCAGGACAACGCGATCGGTGGTGTAGGCTTTGCTTGGGAGCGGCGTGGAGACAATTAACACTGCCAGGAAAAGGTAAATTAGCTTTTGGGATAATTTATTTGTTGAATTCATCATCAATACCACGCTTCTGTTTTTTTGTGGGACAAACTTAGGAGCAATTGGTTTCATTTAAAAGGGGTGTTTAGGGTAAAGGAGTAAGCTTGTCGCTATAACCGTCGTCCTTCGACGGGCTCAGGATGACGAGCTTGGTGTGACGAGTTTGATTTCTCTGCAGTTAGTTAGGGTCTATTATGGAATCAAAGGCTTCTGCCCGAAGCTTGGTCTGCTGAAATGCGTCGGGAAAGCTGGTTTGGGTTAAAAAATTAACGATCCAGCCAAAACCAAAAGGAACTGGTCCTGGATCAGAATAGACTTGATACCATACGAGACAGGTTTCAGGTGATACTTCCTCTATCTGCCAGAAGCCCTTGGTATCCCTGATGGTCTCTTTCTGTTTTAACCCAGGCCAATCACGATACTGCCATTCAATAATTGAGGTTAAACTGTCTCTCTCCATCAGAGCTATTTGAATCCGATACTTTTTGACAATCCCCATGGGGAGCTTCAAAATATAATTCAAGACTGCTTCGTCACCTGTTTGCTCAACGATCTCCACATGAGTCACATTAGGCATAAACTCGGGGTATTTCTCATAATCAATCAATACCTGCACTACTTCAACTCGTGGTGTATTGATCAAACCAATAGCCTCAAAAGTCTGTCCCGGTGAGTCTTCTGTACTGAGGTCCCGAAGTATTATTTCTCCCCGCTGAACTTGCGTCATCTCTTCTGCTGTCAGTGAAAGACCCTCACCAGGAGTGAATGAGAGCAGGCTGGACAGAAAGCCTGTGATTCCGAAGAGAATAATCTGTTTATTGAGATTTATCACTCAAGCTTCTTTCATCCATGAAGGTCGGTTGTCCCCAGGCATAAAATGCTTCCAATTCAACGCCCTCAGTCTTGCGGCGAAAACTAACCTTTGCCCGTACATATTGTGAAGCACTGGAAAGGGGAAAGCTGGCGATTGAAGATCTTGAGCTCGCCAAAATCTTACTGTCGGGGCCAATGAATTCGATCAAATATCCTAGATCTCCTTTTTCAATGTGCTCACCACGCAATTCTGGTGATGTCAGCTCGTCCTCGGTGGCCCGTTCGTCAACCTCCACACGGTAAACGCCCCTGCTAACGCTACACTGCTTGAGGATCACTCCATTGCTAGCATAGAAGTCACCTCGATTCATGGCGGCGGTAATGGCATCTCCGCTAAGCTTTGGAGCATTGACCATAACCCAACCCCGACCGGGATTAGAATGCAGACTGTCCATAGTTGCAAAATAATGAGCATCATCGGATGAAACGCCAAAAATTGTCATTCCGGCGGTAAGCAACTCATCCCAGAGTACCTCAGTAGAGACATGGACCGAGTCCCCCGCATTGTTGACCAAGGGATGGCCATTATAGAGTTCAAACATATATAAATTATTGACCGGCATAATGTCAGCCGCTGAAACGGTATAGATATAATTGGGATGATTTAGAATGGTGTGTCCACCTTTACTCAAGGTGCTGTCCACATGATCCTGAATAATTTCAGCTTTTACTTCAAGATCCTTTCGCTGTGAAACCAAGCCTTGGATATTCATGGCGGTTGTGTGTACGATCTTGGGTCCAGAAACCTCTTCGCCTGGAATGAGAATGAAGTTATCCCTGAGGTTTTCCGGCATTATTACAGAATCAGGATCAATGAAATGGTTGTGCTCGCTGAGAATAAGAAAATTATAGCCGTGATCATGGTACCATTGAGTCACCACTTCCGGTGGAGAGTCAGCATGACCACAAATCACAGTGTGGGCATGTGTGTTACCTTTATACCATATGGTTCTCTGGGCACAAGACTGAAAAAACAAGAGGCTTGCCAGGAGAATAGATAATTGGAGTGTTCTTTTTGTCATCATCATTTAATACTCATTTTCTACGGGAATCTCTGTGTCACCGTAAGCCTGCTGGAGTTCAGATAATTTCTGTTTCATATCAATCAGCACTCCAGAATATGCTGGATCAGCATAAACATTATTAACTTCGCTGGGGTCCTCGGCTAGGTCAAACAACTCCCAGTCATCCTCCATATAGAAATGGATCAGCTTGTAGCGTTCAGTTCTTACACCATAGTGACCACCCACACTATGCCATCCTTTGGGATTGTTGTAATAGTGATAATAGACAGCCTGTCTCCAGTCCTGGGGAGTTTGTCCTTTCACTAGTGCGCGCAGAGATGATCCCTGCATATCATCGGGAATAGTCACTCCGGCATAGTCAAGGAAGGTGGATGCAAAATCCAGATTCATCACCATATCTTGAGAAACTTGACCTGTCTGGATCTCTTGTGGATAACGCATGACCAGAGGCATGCCCAGGGACTCTTCATACATGAAGCGCTTGTCATACCAACCATGCTCACCCAGATAAAAACCCTGATCAGAAGTATACACAACGATGGTGTTTTCAGTCAATCCCTGTTCGTCTAAGTAGTCAAGCACTCGACCGACGTTTTCATCTAATGAAAGAATACAGCGGAGATAATCTTTGAGATAATGTTGGTATTTCCACACCAACAGCTCATCTCCCGTGAGTTTTAAAGCCTTAAACTCCTGGTTGATCTTGTTGTAATGCGCATCCCAAACTGTTTTTTGTTCTTTGGTAAGTCGGTTGTAGGTGTTCTTCCAGGTTTCACCCACATTTTTTGCGTAAGACTCTTTCCCGCCAGAGCCTGTTTCGGTTCCGTAAAATTCTTCCTGCAGTTTGAGGTCGAAAGACAAATACATATCATCGATGCGCATATCTGCTCCGGCAGCTGCCTTGCGTCCGGAGTAGTCATCGAAGAAGGTCTCTGGAACAGAAAATTCTTCATCATTAAAAGCATCAAGATGTTTCAGGTTGGGCATCCAGTTTCGATGGGGCGCCTTGTGGTGGATGAGCATGCAAAAAGGTTTTGACTTATCCATTGAGTCCAGGGTTTCAAGGGCTCTGTCTGTGACCAGGTCTGTAGTATAGCCAACATACTCGCGATTGCTTCCGTTGTCGTTAAAACTTGGGTTATAATACTGACCCTGGCCTTTCAGAATGTTCCAGGAATCAAAGCCGGTGGGCTCTGATTTGAGATGCCACTTCCCCACTATGGATGTATGATAGCCCGCCTCCTGTAGCAACTTTGGAAATGTGACCTGGCTTCCATCAAAAGTATCCCTATGATCGTGTAGTCCATTTAGATGACTGTATTTTCCGGTCAACATGGTAGCGCGACTGGGGGCGCAGATGGAGTTGGTAACAAAGCTATTCTCAAAGCGAATACCTTCTTTGGCGATACGATCAATTCCCGGCGTCTTTATAAGTTGACTCCCATAACAACTGATGGCTTGTTCGGCATGGTCGTCACTCATGATGAATACGATATTTGGCCTGGTCTTTTTCATACAGCCCACGGTCATTAAACCGGGAACAGCAAGTGCTGTAGTTCCCATGCCAACCCTTTTGATAAATTCTCTACGAGTCGTTTTCATCTTTACCTCATTGTGTTATCATGACGTTTGCCGGGGCACGTCTGTGCCGTATTTCATTTGCCATAAACTTCATCTGTGGATCTATATGTTCGAAAAACCTGGTATACCCATCACATAAATAGTTGAGCTTATTATCACTTTCAGTTGTTGTCAGGATTCGATCTTTGGGACAGCCACCATGACAGGCAAAACGATAATCGCAGCGGATACATTTGGGATGAAGCTGATCCAGTTTGTCCTGGCCAAAGGCGACTTGTTGCGGAGATTGCATGATTGTAGGCAACTCATCATCTAGGATGTTTCCAATCTTATACTTTGGCTCAACATAGTGATCACAGGCATACATGTCACCATTGTGTTCAAGTACGGGAGCGGTTCCACAGGTTTCAGCAAAGACGCACAAGCTAGACGGTAAGCCAGACCATGCTTCTAAAGCTACATCGAAATTCTGAACAAAGATATGTCCCACGTTTTGACTCACCCATTCATCAAAAATGGCGACAAGAAAATCCCCGTATTGCTTTGAGTCTACCGACATATCGTTATTCTTCTCAACAATTGGGATGAACTGCATGAACCGACTACCCAGTTCCTTTAGAAACCTGTAAATCTCCAATGCATGGTCAGCATTGCCTTTATGAACCGTGGTAAGGGTATTGAACTCAACCTGGTGTTTCTTTAGTAAGGCCACACCTTCAACGACTTTATCAAAAGTGGAATCCCCCGCTTTATTCACACGATATTTATCATTGAGTTCTCGGGGACCATCAATTGAGATCCCCACTAGAAAGTTATGTTTGGCAAAGAATTCACACCATTCATCATTCAACAGCACGCCATTGGTTTGAACGGCATTCTGAATCCCTTTTCCTCGCGCGTGCTTTTGCTGAAGTGCTACGACTTTTTCAAAATATTCCAAACCTAATAAGGTGGGTTCACCACCCTGCCAGATAAAGCTTTGTTCAGACGAACTTTCCGTGTTTAGCTTTTTTTGAATATAGGTTTCCAGAATAGGCTCAGACATGATTCGAAGAGGCACGTCTTGTGTTGGTAACGGAGCAAAGAGCTGTTCTTTTTCCAAATAAAAGCAGTAGGTGCAGTCCATGTTACAGGAAGGACCTGCCGGCTTAGAGATAATCTGGTAGTTTAAGTTTTGACTCATTATGGTCGACACTCACAGGACAACCAATACACCTGTTTTTGTCTGACTGTTTTTCTAACTTGTCTTCAGCCCGCTTATCTCGCGGATAAACTAAGACTAATCTTTACGCAAAAAGAACTCCAAGATCGATTTCATGACCTCATCCCGGTGTGTCTGGGAGATGATAGTCTCGAATGGAAACCCAAAGACCATAATTTTACTATCTCCGCTATGAGCCACTGCAGCGCTGGTGTTGTTCTCGGCATATCTGAGGACAGTGGAGGCAGTTGTGTCAACCGGTTCAATAGCGTCAGGTGACTCTACTGCATATAGTTTTGGATGAACCAGCGTATTAAACTCAAAGCCTTCAGGAAGAGTAAAAAGCGTGCTGTCAGAGGAAATGACCTTGCCTGTATTTACTGCGTGATCTGTTCTATGTCTATATTTCAAAACCTGCTCAGCAAACTCTATGTCCAGGGAATCAACCCGGTTTTCAAACAGATCCGTGCCCACATAAGCACCGCTAATAAATATGTTTCCACCCATACTGACATAGTGCTCAAGTGCAGCTTGAAAGGGTTTAGGGAATGCCCTAAAACGCATCTCGACTCGAGGTTTAGGACCATCGGTGGTCTTTTCTTCTCCCAGGATCAAATCTACATACTCATAGTCTGTCATGTCTAACTGATTGTCCATGATGGCTTCATCACTACTTGAAACAAATGAATGACCGCTGGCTCGGATGGACATCCCGTGTACATATGGAAAGTCAAAGGTGTTTCCGGGGATAATGGTGGTTTCATAGTCAGCAAAGCTGGCACCATGTCCAGGCTCGTCATCATCCAACCAGGGAGATGACGCCAAAAGATCATACTGTTGGCCTGTAAAATCCAGGTCATATTTATCCGGAACACCCTGGTCCCAAAGATTCATAAAGCCTAAATATTCATCAGTCTCAATTGTACCTGCTATTGCAATACGATCAAATCCATTCACGATCAAAACCGGCTTTTTATTGTTCCCCTGATAAGACACAGCCAATATCTCAGAGGGGAAACTCTCGCCACCCTCGTTTACGGCAGTCACTTTAAAGCTGTATATTTCTCCGGGTAGTAGGTCCTTGATTGTAAATTCTGTGTGAGAGACCAGGGTCCCATTTCCAAAATCTTTATCGCCAATCCGGGTATAGACCCTATACTTGTCCGGTGTGGCTGTAGCTTCCAGGGGATCGATAACGGGCTTCCATTTCAACACCACATCCCCGGCATTGTCAAAAGTGGCCTGAAAATGAGAAACTGGGAGCGGTTGAACCACATAGTCGACCTGATACTGAACACTGATAAATTTCAACATGGCTTTGTAGATGGATCGACTGGTGTGGAAACGGAAATCAGGATCTAGGGCAAACTTCATGTCCAAAAAGTTTTGGTGAGATAATAATTCTAACAAGACGGCCGGCACATTCGGACGAGAGATTTCACTATAGTCACGGTTCCAAATCCAGCGTCGAGTCCAGGCCGGATCGTATTTTGCGCGAATGTCTTCAATGATTTGGGTTTGCATGATATCCGCCAGATCGCGACTGGCCAGACGCGACATTTCGTCAGGAAACACCGTTGAACCACCCTGGTCTTCGTCACGATAGATCATTAATGTTCCGATAACCGTATCATTTCGAGTGGTCCCAGCATCAGTATGGAAGGCCATGGACAGGTCGATAGGAATCCTTAAACCCTCAACACTTCGGTCTTTATTGGGTCCGAAAGGAGCTCCCTTTAGATAATTAACCCATTCTCCACGACTTAGATAGTCGTCCTTATAATCACTATCCTCGTTGAGCATGTAAACCAGAGTATCCGGCATACCTGCATATTGTAAATTATAGCGTGCTGCTTCAGTAAATCGAGGGCGACCGCTTGCCTGGCCATTGCGGGCAATATTTCCCATACCACCACCAAAACGAACGCCATCGGCAGTCACGGTTTTTCCTGATTCAGCACTCTGGTTGGTGAGTTCTACCCTGCCATTGTCTTGGTTGAATCCAGCGTTAAGCATGAACGTCCCGAGATAGATCCAGGTGCTTCCACCTATCTGTTGGTTCACCAGAAAGTCGGTTTTTCCACCCAGGTGATAAACTGAATAATGGGCATCACTTACATTCTCTTCAGAAGCAGAATATGAGATATAGATAGCATACTTACCTGCTTCTTCAATTTTTGGAATCCACTTAATTGAACTCGTTGCCTCTGTGTTCGATTCTGAATAGCGATAGGTACCCAGCTTAAATGGATTGATGCCTTCGCCATAAGGAGGTGTTCCAATGGCAAAGCCTGTATCGCTGGAGGTTTGCCAGAACCCACTTTCCCGATACTCGTCTGCGTTCTCAGGGGTGTCATTGTCCACAACTGACTCATTCCATTGAATATCTCGCTCCCGTGGCATGAAAACCTGGGCGCCTGAATTCTCTAACATTGGCATTAGATATTGAGTCACAAAGGCGTGAGGTAAGAGATCTTCAACAGACTGGAAGGCTCGAACCCGTTGCCATTCCCAGCGGTCGAATTTCTGCTCATAATACCACCCATGACTGGACCACAACGCAATGTTGCGATTGTAAAGCCCTTTGCTGGGTTTCCACCCTTTGCTGGCATTCCTAACTAAGGGAACAACCACTTCATCAGGCTTGGGCATGCGTGATCGATCATATGCTTTTTTATTCCCACGATAGTAATTAGGGATAAGCTGTTCAATGACCACATCGCCACCGTAGATCTTCAGGGAATATCGCTTAAACTTGCGGCCAAGGACCTGTCGCATCTCTCTATAGATGGCTGCTGTGTTGCTAATGCGAAACGGCATGGAGGCGAACCAGTCATTGAGATAAACATTAAGCTCTCTGGTTTTCTTGTTAATAATGACCGTATCAATTCTACTGTATTTTAGAATCTTAACCGGAAGTTTCCCTGTAGCGCCTAACTCAAGAAACTGCTCAACTCGTTTGTGGGCAACCTTTGTCGCTCTATCCATGTTGGAGTAATCATAGTGATCTTTTTTTTGTGATCCCGGGGTGCAGGCCAGCAAAACAACCAGAGCTGCAAGAAAAATGATGCGGTTTATGTTTTTCATATCTCTAAATCTCTATCTTTCAAGATTAGTGGATTATCCAGTTTTTTATTCCTGCTTTAATACATCAAATATTAAACGTGACTGTGGTTTATCAAAGCTGCAATTCGTTTGACACCACTCTACCATCCATAAAAACCGGGTGTCCCCAGGCAAAAAAGCTTCCTGTCCACCTGCAGGATGATCTCGAAAAAAAGTGATTCGGGGGCGTATATAAGTTTGCACATCTTTGAAGAAGAGACAGACTCAATAGGGTCAATAACAACTTTTGTATCAGTTTCATTTCGGTTCTCTCCTGAAGTCTTCTCGTCTATCGTTGTTTATTGGCGGCGCCTGCCACGTAGTAAGCATAGTGTTGGTCAGTTGTGTTTTTATAGCCCTCGAGAAATGCTGTCGCTATTCTGTTTATCAGGGGGTCACTTAAGCCATTCAAAAAGGCATAATTTTTATTATCCAGTTCATGATGCAGGGCGTGATGCTCCCTTGAAAGTAGAATTCCAACTCGACCTAAATAGTTAACTGTTTTGGAATCAGATGTGTGGCACAAATAATGAGAGACCTCTGCAAACGATGATAGTAGACCAATATAGAGCAAAAGATGCAATACTAGTGGATCCAGACCTGTCTGTACAACAAGGAAGAGAACCAGAAACAGAAAGGGGGCCAACCATATTTTAGCTCCTGTTTCATTAAAATAAACTACCGGTAGAGACTTTTTTGTGTATTTGGGGGTTTGGTGGTGAAGATGAAAGCTGGCGACCAGAGGACCATATACGGACTCGTAATCTTCGTTGTGATCCATAATCATGTGCACCAGACCATTAATAAAGTCTGTCAAAAAGTATGCAGCAAGAAAAGTCAATGCCTGAGAAAGGGGATCAATTGGAATTCGCAGTATTAGATAAGCCAGAATCATCTGCAGTGATACATTGGTGATCGAGACTAGCTTTCCGATATAACCGTATATCTTCATGGAATAATATCGCTCCATGGCAGAGATAAACTGGTCCTGTTTTAAATTTAGATTACCCACAGAAGGCTCTCTAATCCAGAACTTCTTTTAAGAATTGGGTGAATCGGCTCCATGATTTTTTATCAGCATCTTTCCTGTAGCGCTCTGAACGAAATACTGTAAATGCATGTGGCGCACCACTATAGGCTATCATTTCGTGAGAAATCTGTGGAGACTCAAGATCAACAGCGAGTTTAGCAAAGTCTTCCATACTCACACTGGCGTCCGCCGAGCCGTGAAAAACCAGTACATCGTGAATCATTTTGAAAGTAAAACCCAGAGGCTGGAGCTCAGAGTTCCAGCCTCTGGGGAAATCGTCAACCATTAAAACTCAATGGTCAATTCTACTCGTTGGTTGGTGGCTCTACCCGCAGCTGTTCTATTGTCTGCAATAGGTTGAGTTTCACCATAGCCAGTGGCTTTCATTCTCTCTCCTGCAATACCTCTCTCGGCAAGGAATTGCAGCACAGCATCAACTCGCTCTTGAGATAATCTTAGATTCCCATTGTCGTTGCCTCGTGAATCAGTGTGGCCTTTGATAGCCAGTTTGTACTCTGGATGATTGTTGAGAATTTCAGCCAGATTATCCAAAATATCGTATGAAGACTGGGTTAGAACATCATTTCCAGCTTGGAATTTCACATCGTGCAGGGCTTGTTCTAATAAATCTGTGGTTTCTTCTTCAATTTCCGGACAACCTTTGTTCTCTAATGAGCCGGGAATACCAGGACAGGCATCATCTTTGTCAGCTATGCCATCTCCATCAATATCAGGACAGCCATTCATTGCATCAGATCCGATTTCGTCAGGACATGGGTCATAATTATCAGCGATGCCATCACCATCTGTATCCGGACAACCGCCAAACGATACTGGTCCAACCTGATCCGGGCAGGAGTCCTGTAGGTCAGAAATTCCATCACCATCTGAATCTGGACAACCGTTCATTTCCCACGTGCCAACTTCATCAGGACAAAAATCATTTTTATCCGATACCCCATCGCCATCTGAGTCAGGACATCCAAGTAGCGAAGCTGGACCAAAGTGATCCGGACATTCATCTCTTTTGTCAGCAACCCCATCACCATCGGTATCCTCACGGCCACCAAAACTGAAAACAATTCCTACTGTATATTGAGCGTAAAAGTCATTGCCGTCGCTAATTCTCAGGTCTGCTTCATCACTGTTGGAGAAAATAAATGTTTCTTTCATGACAAGATTGGCGCCTGGTGAAAGCTTAAACGTAACACCCAATCCAAAATCAGGTAATTGCATACTATACAGGGAGGGCACGTTCACGGTCGGTTTAGCAGAAAAGCGCATAACACCCAACCCGCCAAAGACAAAGGGGTCTAGCTTTGGATGACTATATTTTGGATAAAGCGTTTTTGGGATATAATATTTCAAACTGAGGTTCATCTGATTCACGTTGCGGTGAAAGCTGATAGCTGAACCAGTATCGTAGGCAATTTCTCCAGCACCAAAGGTCCAGACAACATCAAATTTCTCATTAATGTTTCTGGCAACGGTAAACTCATACAAACCCTCGCCCTGAAGCGGATTAAATAAACCGTTCCCGTATTCTCCATTGTAATGCTGTGACCCAAGGCTTAACCCAACGCCCCATTTGTCATCTAAAGTTTGTGCTTCAGCACCAAAGACAAATAGCATCGCCAGCATCGCTATTCTTGTCAATCTATTATTGTTCACCCCGCGTAAATCCTTGTCAATTTTTTCTTTCGTCGATAACCCTCACTCCACCACTTCTTCAATATAGAAATGACAAAGAGCTATCTAACTATTTTTATTACCCTCTCCGGCTAACCTTAAATCTTCAAAAACTTATCAGTATATAATAAAATAGGGATATCTATTTGCTTGGAATCACATGCTTGTGTGTAAAGATTAAAGGCAGTCATAAGGAAAAAGAAGCATGTCTCAATCTGAGTTTATACATAGTGGTGATGAAAAAAAAGAGCAAGTCCAACAAATGTTTGACGGTATTGCTAAGCGTTATGATTTTTTGAATCACTTTCTCAGTCTCGGAATTGATCACTACTGGAGACGACAATCTGTCAATGCTCTTGACCTAAAAGATGGGAATCGTTTATTGGATGTTGCCTGCGGTACTGGAGACCAGGGCTTTTCAGCACTCAAAGCAGCCGACATTCACGTCACTGGACTAGATTTTTCTGCCAACATGTTAGAACTGGCACAGAAAAAGATCGATGCTCGTCAGTTGGGCAATAAATATGATGTGATCCAGGGCGACGCAGAGAAGCTCCCTTTTGAGGATAGTCAGTTTGATGCTTTGAGTATTTCCTATGGTATTCGGAATGTCGGTACTATTTCAGCTGCTCTGGCGGAGTTTTACCGTGTCTTAAAACCAGGTGGGCGTTTATCAATATTGGAGTTCGCCGAACCTGAGGGTTGGTTTTTTGGACGTCTTTACCGTTTCTATTTTGACCATATTCTACCCAAACTCGCCGGATTGATGTCCAGTAAATCAGCATATAGCTACCTGCCTGAATCAGTCCGTCATTTTCCAGACCGTACTGATTTTAAGGCTTTGCTTGGTAGTGAGGGCTTTTCTCAGGTGAGCCATCGTGATCTGACCTTTGGGGTTACTACCATTTACAGCGCAGTAAAATAAAACTAAAAGCCCTCGCACTGACTAAACAATGCGAGGGCTTAACTATTTATTCTTCAAAACTACCGACTATACTCAATACTGAGAATTGAGGTATTCCCAAAAACATCCATCGGTTTTACAGCATAGTCAAGCTTGATCCGGTTTGATCCAGAGAGCGGAATCTTGATACCAACCCCCATGGAAAATGTCTCCAGATCATAATTGTGGCGATATCCGCCCCGCAAAAAAATCAGTTCTCGAAAACCATACTCTACACCAAAATTTAAATGCTCCGGTCCATCATTTGGATGATCAGCATCTAAAGTGAAGGTCATACGACTAACGTCACTTTGTAAGACAGCATCACCTACTCCAATGAGATCCATGGCAACACCAATTCGAAACATGAGAGGCAATGGCCAGGGTTCGGTTTGCAGGTCTGCATCATTTAAATAATTGCCTTCAAGGTCATCATCAATATCTGCCTTGACGATCAAATCACGACCTTCATACTTCAGGTCATTACCAAAATTGGATAAGGCCATTCCAATTTTAAGACCATAAAAATCAGTTCTCAGGATTGATCCGATATCTATGGCCATTGCACTGGCCTTTTCGTTGTATGCAGTAAGGTGGATAAATTTTCCGGTGATACCAAACGAGAGTCGATCTGTAATTAATCTCGCATAACTAACCCCAATTGCCATGTCAGAGACACCATATGTTAATCCGTCAGGTTCAGGGTCTGGATCTAGCTCAGTCCGAACCAGTTGCTCACCCATGGTAAGCGATGAAGCAGAGAGGCCAATCCACTCATTTTCTCTGGTTGGTAAGACCAGGGATAAAAAATCATGCTTAATATCAAGCACCCATGTATTGTGACTGAGTGTCGATGTCATCGTCTTCAGGGATGTTAATCCAGCAGGGTTCCAATAGGTTGCTGTACCGTCATTTGCCAGGGCAACAAATCCGCCGCCCATTCCCATGGCCCTGGGTCCCACACCGAATTTTAGAAACTGTGCATTGGTTGTCGCAACCTTGTCAAAATCCGCAAAGATCAAACTGGACCAGCACAAAAGGAGTAGTAGTTTTCTCATTTGATCACCAGAAACCTTCCTACGGTTTCATTCCCGTCCGGTGTTTCAGCATGGTACAGATAAACTCCAGGTGCTATGAATTGATCATTCTTTGTGCGCATATCCCAAAAAACATAACCATTGGCACTATCGCCATTTTCACCTTCTTCATGTTCAACAGTATCCACCAATTCTCCTACAATCGTATATATGCTTATAGTACATCGTGAGGGTAGGTGGTTGAACATGAGGCGTTTACCAAACTCGCTAGTCTCCCAGATATTGCTGACAATATAAGGATCGGGAACGACGCTTAGCTTTTCTAATGGGTTAGCTGCAGTTTCGCCAGTGTTGGTTTTTCCTAGAGGGTTAAAAGTATAGCTAACTAAAGGACCAAAACGCTTATTCGTTATAATGGTAAACTCATCTCCCTCAGAAGGTGCTTTTGCCTCAATTATCAGTGTATCACCGATGGCTGTTCCTGAGGTATCTGGTTTATTATTCGTAAACAGATACATATAGTTGGGAACTGCCTCGCCTGTTGCTCTTGAGGTATCAGGCGTTTCTAAAATTAATATGTCTACATGCTTTTCATACCAACCAGGGCTGGCGGCATTATATCCGGTCCCTCCTGGCACAAGATCCCATCCCAGTTGACTGTAAAACTCTTTTCTATATTCTTCCCAGGGACCCAAAATCGCAAATTCACCTAGATAACTCGTGCTCGTAGCCTTTTTAATATTATAAGGGTCAGTCACAATTTCAATTTTGATTGGTACGGGCTGTTTTTCGGGCTGAAGCGTCCCGGAGAAGAGATCAATCCAGAGTAGGGAGTCGGCCTGAGTAGAATCAACGGTGATTCGCCAATCATCAAAGGTCACTATTTCTTCCTGGTAAAACATGTTCGATCCTGGTTCAACACTAACGGTACGCCAATCAAAAGTGCATGTATCATTGGCAGCTTTTGTCCAGCCCATCGATTTTACTCCAGGGGGAGCATCTTCCAAATACAGTAAATACCCATCTACCGCAACCACGTTAGTGTCCGTGTCAGCACCAATAATTAGATTGTGAACCAGAGTGTCCAGTTCTGTGATATCAACCAGCGTTAATCCGGTACCAACGGCGGTGTCCCCTGCTGCATCAACGTAGGGAATGTCCCAGCTAAATGTGATTTTATAGTCGTGATCTTTTAATAAATCAGAGTTTTCGACTTCAAGCCTGACAGTTCCTTCACAATCCCCTTCAATAGGTTCAAGTTGCCCAAATGTCAAATTGGAAGCCAGTCTGCCTGGCGTTACGGTCACGGTATGCTTCTCAAAAGGAGAGGCTCCAATAGCATTCATATATGATTGAACCAAGCTGTCCGGATTTTGACTTCCTCGATCATAAGCGCAAACGGAATACCAGTATTCCACACCATTGACCAGGTTTGAATCAGTGAATGAGTGAACCAGACCTGAGTTCTCACCCAGGCTTTGTGGAAAAGCAGGATCATTTCCGGAAACATTTACACCGTATTTGTCCCGGTCCTCTTCTTCAGACCAGTCAAATTGGGCAATGGGATTGTAACCAACTCCGTTCCCGTAGACATCTGTAACAACTTTTCCCCAGCTAATTCCCATATCAGAGCTGCGGAAAATTTTATAGCCTTCGAAATCTGCTTCACCTGTCCATGCGTCAATAGATTGTTCAGGACTTGAGTCCCAATAAAGAGTTACCCTTTCATCACCTGGAACAGCATGAACGCTTGGAGCATCAGGTGGGCCTGAACCCTGAAAGTACAAGCGGTACATCTCGTTGGCTGTCTGGACGTTTTCCATAAGGTCACTGAAGTCAGGACTGTCCGGTACATCTCCGGCGTCACCCATGATAACACCCATTGAAAGGGTGACCATGGAGTCTTGTTTTAAATTAAAGGGGCCGCATGAGACCACATAATTGATGGCGTTACCAACCCGCTCCTCTTCATTCTCTGTTTCAGACCAGGCTGGATAAAAGGATTCCTCCGCAAGAGAGTCCAGTCCTGTATAGTCTATGTGAATATCATCTCCATGAAAAAAGAAGGCTGGATCCGTAAGGTTGGTGTCCGCGGTGTCGCTGGTCATCAAAGCCCACCATTCTTCGTCGGTCTTTGGTGAAGCTGCTCTGGCAAAATGATGAAAATCAGTAATGCCGATTTGCCCTGGTGTGTCAAAAACTCTCAAGCCAACCATTCCCAGTGGGTCGTCAGTGTCAGCCCAGACACCATCAGTCGTATTGTTAAGATCATAGACGTAGACAAAATCTTTCTGTCCATCCTTGTCGGTGTCCACAAAATTGATATAGTCGTGGTTATCAAAGTCTGGTCGAAATTTGGCATAGAAGCCGACATAGATACTGTCCAAGTCTTTAAGTCCATCATTGTAGATCTTAAAATCCCAAAAAATAATGTCCTCAGCATAAGGTCGGCCATAAGTGTGGGCCGTTTGTTCTACAGTAAGCCCATGACTCCCCTGTGGATTCTGAAGGTCGTTGTATGTGCAAAATAGATCACGATCAGAACTGAATTGATTGGCTGCTTCGGGAAGGGTAAGAGCATCAGGATGATCAGCCAGGGTGGCAGAATCAAGATTGTTAATATCAACCCGAAAATATCCTGGCCAACCCAGGTCGGGCCAACTATTAAGCAAGTCACTGGAGGCCATAAAGGGCGTGTCATCAGAAATGGCTTTGATCTCACCTGAATACTCTGTGTTGAGAGCATTGTCTGGAGGCAGCCAGTCAAGTATCTTCGAGCTGGATTGGGTCTCTGTCTCCAAAACATCATTTTGATTGATGCCCACCATTAATCCAAGACCAAAACTATATTGGCGATTGTCATCGGCATTTCTGGGCCAATGCAAGGCATTGGTGAAATAGACATGGAAGCTGGAGAGAGTTCCGAAATTACCTGTGTTGTTTTGGATTTGTCCTTTATCCATAACCCCAACCGCTTTTTGAAAAATCCCAGCTGATTTTGATAGAGACGAATATGATCTGTCCGTATGGCAGGAACTACAGTCACCTGCCTGTGTTGATGTCGCAAGGACAGAGATCAAAAGCACTGTAAAGAAGTTCGCTTTATTCATAGTTACCAACTCACACTCAATCCTAGCTTGGCGGCTCTACCTGGTCCAAGTTTAGCCGGATTTAAGTTACCATCATCATTTGCACCCACGAGTCCACTTGCACCCGAATTGAATGGTTCCCCTGTTCTACTGCTCACGACAAGAATGTTTTCATAGTCCGTTAAGTTGATAGCCTCAAAAAATACTGAAGATCTCAAGGACCCAAGATTTATGCTTTTCTTGACCCGCAAATCAAGGGTAAACGTCCAGGGTTTTCTAGCGGAATTTTCTTCAACTCGAATCGAAGGATCAACATACGGTGTGTATGGCAAACCACTACCGGCACTAATCAGCAGGTTAGCGTTGATATTTGATAGGGGATATAAACTACCAAGTTGAAAGCCTTCTTTAGCAAAGCTGCGTAGTGAAAGATTAAAAGACAGGTCGTGGCGTTGATCAAAACTGAGGAAATATTCTTTATGGGGAATCTCTTCATTGGTATAAGCAGAAAAATACCCGGCTATGGGTGAGGAGTTATTTCCGCGAGCAACAGAAAGAGTGTAGCTAAGATCGGCACCAAAATGTCCACTAAACTGTCGGTCAATACTCAGGTCAATTCCCTTGACGCTGGCGTAATCTGAATTGCTATACACAATAACTGTATTGGATTGAAAGCGTAGCATTTCAGTTGATAAAAGATCACGAATATCCTTAGACCAAACGGTTAATTCTAATCGGGTATCTGCCGATAAGGCTTGTTTTAGACCCACTTCAAAAGCCACCGTTTTCTGTGGTTTAACTTTTGGATTTCCAACCAACGGTAAAGATGAGGTAATGTCCTTGCTGGCATTATAAGTCATAGATCTAAAGTTTGGACTTTGGAAAAAGTGGCCATAAGAAAAATGAAAAACCGTATTGTCGGTGACGGGATAAGCCAGACCGATTCGCGGACTCCATTTAGTTTGAGACTCGGTTTCTACCGTTGGTGCTGGTCCCCAAGTTTGAGTTGTTGAATCAAACATGGTAAAGCGGGTCAGGTCTTCCCACATATTTATCTGTGGATTGATCTGATCAAATCGGATACCCAGGTTGAAGATCATAAAATCATATTCGATCTTGTCCTGCACGTAAAAGGAACCTTCTGATGGTGAGAACGAGGTGTCGTCTTTAAAATTGACGCCACCCTCCCAGGGTTCTTCTTCGGTATTGATCTCAAGACGGTGTTTGTCCAACAAGAAGCCGGTTTTTATCTGGTGTTGTTGATTAGCCTGCCAGGTAAGGTTAAAGCCTGTAGAAGCGGTAATACTCTGGTTGTTATTAATAATTCCCTCATGTCCACTTTCATAAAAATAAACAGACTTGTCCGTTGCGGGGCGTTCGTAATCTTCTGGCAACAAGGCCTTTACCCCAACTCTGGTACTCACTGACTGCTGGGTGACATGAATATTGTAAAATACGCTTCTACTTGGTGAATGGGTCAGCTTAAGAGCCAGTCGATCATTAGACTGATAAGTATGGGCATGATTTTCAGGTAAATACTTCCAGGTATGTGAATAACTCTGAGATAAACGACTCGTGCTATGCAAGTGGGCCACAAGCTTGAGTTTGCGAGTGATCTTGTTACTTAATTTTAACTGAACATCCTGGTTAATGTTTATGCCATAAGGTAATGGATTGTCAAGCTCGCTATAAAACATGGACGCAAAATAATGGGTATTTCCAATCGGAAGTGGGCCCCCAAAACTGAGACTAACTTTACCTTTAACAGGAAGGTTCACCATGGGAATTATTCCCGGTACGTAATAGTCATCAGGGGCATTATCAATATATGAGAACAAGACAGAGTCCTGTTGATCAGGATAAATATAGGCTGAGTCTACGTTTGCATAGCTTGGGTCTATATACTCAAAAGCTCCCGACTCATGATAGGGTGATTCGTTTAACTGGTCACTGGTAAATTCCATCTTTCCGCTAAAATCAGAACCACCTTCTTTTGTAACAATGTTTACCACGCTAGACATAGCTTGACCATATTCCGCATTAAAAGTACCGCTTATAACCGTCATTTCCTGAATAGCATCTTGATTTACACTACCGCTGAAATCCCCCTCCAGGGGGTCCCTTACAACAATACCATCGATCATGTATAAAATTTCTTTTGTACGCCCCCCGCGGACATGTATTCCTCCGCTTGCATCCTCGGTAAAGCCTGCCTGGGTAACCAGAACATCCTTGAATGTTGATACTGGCATAGCCACAATATCGTCAGCCCCCACCACATGAATGGTTGATGTTGCGTCTTTCTGAATCAAGGGTCGGCTTGCGGTTACAATTACTTCTTCTAAAGCATCGAGGGCAACTGGTTCAAGGACAGTATTTAAACGGGTGGTAAAATCAGAAATAACCTGAACCTCTTGATAAACAGCTGTCTTGTATCCGATCATCATGAATCTTATGGTGTAGGTCCCCGGAGGTACGTTGAGAATAAAGTAGTCTCCATCCAGGTCAGAAGCTGTCCCTAAAGATGTTTCATTAATGACCACATTGACACCAGCCATAATGGTTCCATCTAGTGAACTGATTTTACCAGCTATCTTCCCGCCAACCCCGGCAAAGGATACGCTTGTGAGAAGCACTAATATTAGTGCGGTGATTATCTTTTTATTCATTGTGGTAGGTAATGGCTGCCCCATAACGATTGAGACAGCCATTGAGTTTTATAATTATTTGATCATGAGCATGCTGCGACTGAGCTGCTCATTTCCCTTGCTTAGAACAACTAAATAGGATCCGGATGGTAAGGCCTGCCCGTTAACGTTTGTTCCGTCCCAGCTTACCTGATAACTACCCGAGTTAATGTGACCATTAACAAGCGTGGTAACTAGCTCACCTTTTACATTATATACATGCAGGGCAGCCTGTCCTTCTTCGTTTATATCAAACGAGATGGTGGTTGAAGGGTTAAAGGGGTTGGGGAAATTCTGCTCCAAGGTCATGACAACAGGTAGATTTTTGGGCTTATCTATAGCAACAGACCCATTAGGTTCAACTACGAAATTATCAAAGTATCCAGCTATACCATCGGTGTCCTGCTGGAATGCATATACTCCCGCCAAACCACTGGTCGTATGGCCAGCTGCGTCATCAACATAAGTTCCCAGATCCACATTATCATACCAACACTGGTAGGAGACCGTATTGTCGACCGCATTCGTACTCACTTTAACTTTCATATGATGCCAGCCCTCGGATTTATCTATACCTGTGGTTGAAAGGGCGTGGTGAAAAGTATACACAAAAGTCGATGTGTTTAATCGGTTATTATAGAGACGGAACCGATTACTGGAGTCAAAATCAGCTACCAGTTTGACATAGTAGCTTTTTGAGGAATCACCATAAGCGACAATACCAGTATAGCCTGAAGGTGATGGATTTTCATAAACATAAACATCTGCCTCAACCGTATAGTTGGCATCTAAGGTGTCGCCCATGAGCAGAATAGCTGCACCTGTATAGCTACCGTTAGTATCCTGGATATAGCCAACCTTACTACCTCCTTCTGCGAGAACAGCCGGAGCTGAAGCCATATCAATCGCCTGGATCATCTCTTCTCCGGCACGATACTGTTGCCAATCACTGACTACGCCATCTTCAAAATCTTCAGTGTATGATTGCCCAAAAGAGAACCCAAGGGTCAATCCAAACAGGATTAGTGTTAAAAGTGTAATCTTTCTTTTCATAAGAACCTCCTTAACGGTATTGAAGAGCTAAAGATAAAATCTTTGCTTTGGTATAACAAGCACTACAACACCTTATTTACTACTGCCATTATTAATTACCCTGCAAAATCATATCTAACATTTTTTCAATTTCATCTTCTGAGATTGAAGTTCGATCTTCTCCCCAAAACACGAGTCCGTGAAAAAGCCCACCAAGCGCTTTTAGTACCAGCCGTGATTCCATTTGGGGAAACTGTCCTGCCTTGCTTCCTTCTTCAATGAGCTCTAGAAGGACATTGTATAACCTTGTTTGATAAACTTTCCAGTCTGCTTTTTCATTCTCCTCAGGACGATTAGCCCTGGGAGCAAAGAACAAGAATTCATAGAGAGGACGATTCCCATTAACCAGCTCAGCAATTCGCTTTAGAATGGCTATAAAGGTACGTCGCGGGTTGTCACCACCCACAGCAACCTCTTCCAGGTCACCCCAAAGCATCAACCACCCTTGGAGGAGAAGTGCGTTGAAGATTTCTTCTTTTGAGCTGAAGTAGTAGTAGAGAGTAGCCTTACCAAAACCTGAAGCGCGTGCAATTTCATCAATCTTTGCTCCCGCTAACCCCTTTTCCTTAAAGACAGTGAGCGCCCCTTTAAGAATAAGTTCTTTTCTGGCTTCTCTTTCAATGGCTTTTCTATCTACCGTCATGTAAATCGTCCTCTTATAAACTCTTCGTTCTGCTTTTCGAACGCTCGGTCGAACATGTGCAAATTAAGTGCCAAGAACAAACAGTTTCTTCTCATTTCGCCGTTTCGATTTTTAGATGCTGGCCTAAGCCTTGAAAACTATAGGTTTTTCCTGAGTGGACTTGTCAGTGCTGGCCATTGTCCCTTGCCAATATTCCGAGAGCCCTTAAAAACAAGATAGGAATATTTCCCATAATGGGGAATCAGTTGACCCACCCGCGCTAAGGATGCTTTGTCATTAGAGATCACCACCAGCAGCTTTGCTGAGATCTCCGCTTCTTCGGCACTTAAAACAAAGGTATGGCCTTCCCGTTGGTATTCGGTTCCATTGATCGTAATAGTCTTGTCATTCATTTGAATTTTCTGATCCAGACCAGCAGGCAATTGAGTTGGGTTTAAGGTAATTATGGCGTAAGTCCCTTCTGGACCCAAAGTCAGAATTTCACCTCCGGATACTGGTGAAACATCACCTTCAGTAAGGTTGTCTCCAAAAGCTTTTAGGGATTCTTTCTCATTTCCTGAGTAATAGACAAAATGCTTTTCTGGGGCACCCATAACAGCCGCTACAATCGGTTCGATCTCTTGAGGATAAAGATGCCTGAACACGTTATAGTCAGGGTCTAGCTCGAAGGCGCTAATATCGCCATCAAGTGTAAACTCTAGCACTGTTTGTGCTCCTTCAACTTGAACTGTTTGATATTGATCTGCGGACCCCATGAATTTTATTGGAAGATTCAAAGAGTAGGCGCCATTCTCGGGCTGATTGACTACGAGCTTGATGTTCGTTTTCCCTTCGTTCTTTGAAGACTCCAGCAACTCAACACTCAGGTTTGCAGCGCCAACTGTATCCACCCATTGCGGAATTATATGCGTCAGGTTCTCTCCAGAGCTTTTTTCAAAGGCCTGGATCCAAACCTCCCAAGTCACTTTCTGGCCCCGGTAATCAGCATAAATATCTCGCCACGCTTGAAAGAAGTTCTCGGTACCAACATGATTCTCAATCATGTGAAAGATCATCATGGTCTTATTGTAACCGATCGTACGGCTTTCCGCATTATGACGAGCCACAAACTCACGAACAGGAAATTCATTGTCAGCGGTCACATAGCTTTTGTATTGTTTTAATATGTCCTTGCGGTAATCACGTGCACTGGCTGGACTGCGATTGAGCTTATAGTGATAATCTGCTCCATAGACCGTGAGGCCCTCACACCAGTTTCCTTTATCGTAGTCGACATAAATACTGTTTCCCCACCAGTTATGAAGCACTTCATGTCCTAAAGAGGTCATAACAATAAAAGGTAGTCGAATAACCTGCTGGCCCAGTAAAGTCCAGGCTGGCATCCCATAACCCGTTGGGAAAAAGTTCTCCGCCACAGTGAATCTTTCATAGGGATAGGGACCAATCATATCAGAATACATTTTAACATATTCTGCAGTGGCCGGTAAGTAGGTTTCAAAAAGACTGGTATCCTCTTCAAAGAAATAGCAATACACATCAATTTCATTTGCTTTGACATGCCCAACAACGAATGGGGCTGCCATAAACATCAAGCCGTCGGATTGGTAAGGGTTTTTCCAGCTTTGAATTTTTTGACCATAACTTACCTCACTAGAGATGCTATTTCCATCTGCAATAGATTCCCAACCCTCGGGTATCTTGGCAGTCACCTCAAAATTCATCAAACCATCATTCCCGCGTGGATAGTAATAAGACGAGGGGCTGAAATAGGCACCCCTGTCAATAATGGTGGCTGTGACTTCACGACCCACGTTTTGATTCGAAAAACGAACCTCTGAGACATCAGCCTGAAAGACGGATGAGTATTTTACACTAAAATTGACCTCTTTGGTCGTTTTTTGCTTAAAAATGACCCATAATGCGTTATTCGGGGGATCTAATGACACAATTTTAGAGGCTAACTTACTATCAAGGGTAGATATACTGTTTGAATCAAGCGTCTTAAACTCTAATGCTTTACCATCAAGCATCACATGGTCTACCCTTGCATTAGGGGTTAAATAAAACACGTTTACCCCCGACTTAACCTGCATTAACCCCTTGTCTTCAAACATTACACTGCTTTTTTCAATATTTAAGTCAAACTTGAGATTGTGGTCGGTAAAGATAACCTCGCTTACCTCAGTCGGCTTACATGACACCATAATTAGCACACTTACAAGCGTTATTAAGACAGCTTTAACCAGTCTCATTTTATACCTCTTATTTCTGTTTGTCGTCCTGCACAGTACAGACGCAGCATGCTGCGTCTCTCCAAATCAGCTCCCCTGGCTCGATTTACAGCTCTTTTCATCTAACCACTATAGAAATAGGATTCTCTGCCGATAAATATTTTGCAGCAACTCTATTGACGTCTTCAAGGGTTACCTTTTTTAAGGCGTTCAGCTGAGATTGGTCTTCGTTCATGTCGTCATGAAAAAACAAAGATGTCCCCAGGTAGTAGGCTTGATTCACACTGGAAAGTCTACGGAACATCATCCGCCCAAGGTACATATTGATCGCTTTCTGGACATCCGTCTCACTTATATCACCCAAATATTCCTTACTCATCAGTTTTGGGAATTGAGGAACCAGGACGTCTGTGTTTTGAGGTCTGGTGCCCAGTGTAATATAGAATAATACTTTATTGTCTCTTACGTTTGAGGTGGCGGACATTCGGTATGCCATCCCTTGTTTCTCGCGTACATCAAATATTATCTTATCAGAGAGCAACAGTGAGAGGGCTTTGATTGCTGCTTTATCTGCAGGGTCAATATCTTTAACAAATCCCCAGAACAAATAAGACCTCTCACCACCACCGGGAGTATCTATGGCAAAGGAGCTTGAAGGAGTTTGATACGCCTTCTCTGTCAGGGCGTATTCTTTACTCGGGGAAGTGCTTACACCGGACAACAACTGTTTTGCAACCAGCGTTGTTGGTTGTGGAGAAACAGCACTCACCACGCGATTGTTTGGCTCAAAATAGACCTTCGTAAAACTTAGCAGACTGCTATAAGTCAATTCCTTTGCGGCTTCTTCAACTTGCGCACCATACAGAACTGAATCTTTCAGTGCTTCAAACTGATCTTTAGCTTTATCTTTTCCACCGTGGGTCATTCCGCGCGAAAACTTGCCCTGTGCTATTTCAAATTCGGCTTGCGTTGGTACAAATCCATTCATTTCTGCATTAAGAAAGGCGATTGCTTCATCAAGATTCGCTGCCAAGCCCTCGACCCTGATATAGCCAAAATCAGGATGTAGATAAATATTGTCCATTGGAATCCAAGGGTTGTCATTTACCGTAAACTTCAAACCAAACTTTTTACCCAGTTCTTCTTTCTCAGGGGATTTCATGCGTTGACCAAAACAGTCATGCAGGATCTTTGCGGCATCCTGCCCAAATTCAGACTCATAGGCCGCTTTATATTTAAAGAGGTAGTGAATGGCCAATAACTCGGAGGCTGTGTTTTGTCTTACAACCAAACCCATCCCTTGTTCTGGTCCTTGAATCAGTTGTGTCACAACTTCACCGCTGGAAGCGGCATCTTCTTCGCCACTAGCATGGTGAAAAATGACAGCAGGTTCACTTTTGAAGCGAAACTTCTTTAATGTTTTGGCGGCCGACGACAATGTCATCTCTGTTGGAAGATCCAAGACACCATCAATTCCATCCACAGCAAAGGCATACGAGTTATAGATTCCAAACATATGGGGTTTTTCTGAGTTTCTTAAGAAGTCTGTCTTTTCTTTGGTTGCTAAAGAGGCGAGGGTAGCTGTTGGTATTCGAATCTTCACACCTTTTAATAAGTCATGCAACTGATCGTTAATAGTGGACGGATTATCGTAATCGTTCATGCCCACCTTAAAAGCAATGTATGCTGCAATTGGGCTTGTGTGTAGCTCAAGCTCAACACTCTCAACCACGTTGGGGAACTTCTGTTTGAGGCCTGATTCAATCTCATTTAATTGTTCTTTCAGTCCCAGCTCTAACAACGAGAAAAAACCTTCAGTTTTATCCGTTGGCAACTGATAGATCTGATGTAGGGTGTTTAACTCACCACCATAATATCGATCAAGCCATGCTCCAGGTGTGAGATTATTCCCGGAAACCCTAGTCATTCCTGTTTTCAAAATACTGTCTGTTGGTCGAAATACTGACCCGGGAGCGGCTGCCCCATAAATTCTGTTGATCTCTTTTAACATGGTTTCGCTGTCAAAATTACCGATGGCGCTTAAGATCATATTGTTAGGTAAGTAGGTTGACTGATAATAGTGGTTCACACCATCACGAGACATGTGTTCAATCGTGGCATAGGTTCCAAGTGTTGGCAAAGATAGGGCGTGTCCCTTATAGAATTCAGCAGACAGGTTGTATTCCATCTCTGTAGCTGGTTTTGACAGGCTCTGTGCAATCTCTTCAAGCACAATACCCTTCTCTTTTTCAAATTTGTCTTCAGGAAGAATGGAATTAAAAAGCATGTCAGCCTGTATCTCCATGCCTTTGATCTGATGCTCGGCCGGCATGACCATCATGTAGTTTGTATAATAGTCACCTGTATTTGCATTGTTATAGCCCCCAATCAAGTCCGTATCGTCATATAGCTCTCGTTGGGTTCTAGAGGTTGTTCCATTAAATAGCAGGTGTTCTAACATGTGACTCATTCCGCTCGTCTCATAAGTTTCATATGCGGATCCAGTTTTTACGACAACATTTACACCGACCATTGGCAGGGCCTTATTCTCAACCAACAAGACTTCCATTCCATTGTTTAGCTTGTGAATTGATACTCCCTGGCGGGAAGCTATAAGACTTGAAACGGCCAACAACGTGATTAATACAATTGATTTCTTCATATTTCTTCTTTCTTATAGTTTAATTAGAGTCTTAGCGTCCATCTGGCTCGGAATATCAATTTCCAGCAACTCCAAAATAGTGATGCCAATATCTGAAAGGACGCCATCAGCCAGCGTGACATCAGCGTCCAACTCCTTGGTGATGTAAAATAACTCGACCGGATTAAGGCTGTGGCTGGTTCTAACCAGGCCGGTTTCATAGTCAAGCATTTGATCCACATTTCCGTGATCAGCAGTGATCAGCAAACGACCGCCTTTTTCTAAAACTGCAGGAACAACCATTCCCAGGCACTCATCAATGATCTCAACGGCTTGAACTCCGGCGTCAAAGCTTCCTGTATGACCCACCATGTCTCCATTAGCAAAATTCACCATGATGAAGTCATGTTTCCCTCTATCCAGCTGGGCAATAAAGGTCTCGGCCACTCTATATGCTTCCATTTCCGGATGATCTGCAAAACTCGCCGGGTCAAATCGACCTTCTAGCTCTATCCGTTCTTCATTTTTACAGGGTGTCGTTAGTTTGCCATTAAAAAAACTGGTCACGTGTGGAAATTTTTGGGTTTCCGCAAGCCTCAATTGGTGCATCCCGGCGTCCGCAATGAGTTTTCCTACCGTGGGAGGAAGCTCGTGATCGTCATCTGCATCCTCGCCGAGCAGAAAGTTATCAAAACCATCATAATATGATGTCATTCCAACATACATGATGTCAAGATCCGCTTTCTTTGCCCCTGGATAATCAGGCTCAATAAATGATTTTGTTAGCTGGGTCGCTCTGTCTTGTCTGTAGTTCGTGTGCAAAATGACATCCCCGTCGAGAACTCCTGCATACCCACGCATCACAAATGGAGGTATATATTCATCAAACATATTCTCATTGTTCGGGGTTTTGTCTTCCTTCCATGATAGCTTTATTGTCTCCGCTATAGAGTTGGCTATGCGACCTTTTGCTGAAACAATACAGTCATAGGCCTGATCTGTCAGCTCCCACTTCTTAGCCCTATCCATCCCATAATAGCGACCCATAAATGTTCCGATGGATACATTTTGGAATTCATCTATGACGGACTGAAGCTTGTTCAGGTGTTCCAAAGCACTCTTTGGGGGCGTATCTCGACCATCAAGAAAGGGATGGATGACCACGTTTCCCTCGGGGTTTTCTTTCACAGCTTGGCGAATAAATTTGAAGAGATGGTCATAGTGTGCGTGCACGCCCTCATCCTGAAGCAGGCCTAAAAGATGTAGGTTGGAGTTATTAGTTATCCACGTGTCCATCATGGACTGCCAAAGCGCACCCTGATAGATTGTTCCGTTTTCAAGCTGGTCGTTAATACGCTTAAGCTCTTGAATCACAACCCTTCCGGCACCCATGCTTAAATGGCCAACCTCACTGGAGCCCTGAAAACCCGCCGGCAAACCAACTGCTTCTCCTGAGGCGCCTAAAATACTCTTCGGGTATGTTTTACGATAATGGTCCAGGTTTGGCGTTCTAGCAGCCAAAACGGCATTACCCTCAGCTCTTTCGGTGTAGCCCACACCATCAAGTACAATTAGTACAACTGGTTTCATATATATAAATCTTTCGTATAAAGTCTCATTTTCATTACGTGGAATTTAGGTTTTACCAAGAGTTTTGGAACCATAGACTTAAATGAATTTATCAATTGGGATGGTCGACACATGATTCTGACAACGCCTTTAGAACAATATCCCAGGCCTTCTCAAAATATACGTATGTCTCATTCCATTTTTCACCATTCAGCCATCCAAGGTGATCCAGCGTAATTTCAGTGTAGTTCTGGTCAATTTTATTGAACTGGACAACTACCCATGTTCTGTGGTTTTGATTTCTAACTTCAGGAATGGATGGGGGTGCGTTCCAGGAAAAGGTCAACATCTCTTCCGGCAGGAAACTTAGAACCTGACAACCTTCGCTTCCTCTTTCTCCCTCTGGGGCGTCCATTGAGAAATATATTTCAAAAGCGCCTCCTGGTTTTAATTCAATCCTGTTGTCGACTCCAATAAACGACTTTAAGCCATCACTTGTGGTCCATTTTCGCCACAATTGATCCTTTGAAGTCCTAATTGAGATACTTTTATGAATGTTTTTTGAATTGATATTCATGAGTCTTGACTCCTTTCCTTTAAGCTAATCCGGAATCAATATTGCTCTATGGATGATTTTAGCTGATTTCAAAATCATGTGATTGCTCTTTCACCTGTATCATTTTGATTTAATTTTCATGCTATGGTAAACTTAAACAAACTCAAAGCTGGATTGGTGGGCGCCGGTCATATCGGTCGCTTCCATACGAGACATCTAAGTAAGCATACTGATTGGGATTTTGTTGGACTCTTTGAGCCAGACAAGGAACGGTCTGCTTTAATTTCAAGCGAATTCGATGTTTATGCATTTTCAGGCTTTCATGAATTACTTCTCGCTTGCGATGCTGTCTTCATCACCTGTCCTACAAAATTCCATCATCTCTATGCGAAAGAAGCAATCCTGGCCGGCAAGCATGTCTTTATTGAAAAACCTATTACTCAAACCTTGAGTGAGGGTGAAGAACTGCTTTCGTTTGCCAAACAGCACAATGTGAAAATCCAGGTTGGTCATGTTGAGCGTTTCAATCCTGCATTGCTGGCATTGGATGATATTGACCTTGACCCGCGGTTCATTGAAGCTCATCGCCTTGTGAGCTTTGTTCCCAGGGGAATTGACAACCCTGTAGTTCATGAAAACATGATCCATGATATTGATATTATCCTGTCTCTCGTTAAAAGCCCGGTAAAGCAAATCCAGGCGAATGGTCTAGCCGTCATCTCTGAGCTTCCTGATATTGCGAATGCACGTCTAACTTTTGAAAACGGTTGTGTGGCAAATGTCACGGCAAGTCGTATCTCCCTGAACCCTATGCGTAAAATGCGTGTTTTTCAGCATGAACATTATATCACTATTGATTTCCAAAAAGGATCAACCGAAATGTACCAGCTGGCCAGGGAGCAAGATGAATTTGAAGCTGACCAGGTCATTCCAATGGAAGGCACTGACAAAGTTATCTTATACCATAATAAGGAGCTTCCACAATTGGATGCAATGTTTGCAGAGCAGGCTGCTTTCGCATTAGCTATTAATTCAGATCAAACGCCTCTGGTCAGTGGTCGCGATGGTCTTGAAGCCTTGAGAATTGCCGAACAAATCAATCAACAATTGATGGATCAAAAATAGACACCACACCAAAAAAATTCCTGATCGTCGCCGGAGAGGTTTCAGGCGATCATCACGCAGCCCCAGTAATGGCGGCCATTTCCAGGCTTAACCCTGAACATACATTTTGGGGACTTGGTGGTGACCACATGATCAAGGAGGGCTTAAATCCTCTCTTTCATGTAAGAGATCTGGGGGTTACCGGGTTTGTTGAGGTGATCAAACACCTGTCCTTCTTTAGAACCGTAATGTCCCGTGTTGTGAATGAGGTTATAGCTAATAAACCGAATGCAGCCATCTTAATAGACTACCCCGGCTTTAATTTGCGCTTAGGTTTGAAGCTGAAAGCACTTGGTGTCCCCGTTTATTACTATATTTCGCCCCAGGTTTGGGCGTGGAAGAAAAATCGAATCAAGGTTATGCGTCAATTCATAAAGCGTATCTTTGTTATTTTTCCATTTGAGTTGGATTTCTATAGTGAACAGAATATTCCCGTTAGTTTTGCCGGGCACCCTCTAGTTGATAAAATGTTTAACCTGCCTGAGAAGTCAGCCTTTTTCAGACAATATGGCTTGGATGCAGAAAAGCCTTTGCTTGCGTTATTGCCAGGAAGTCGTCGTAACGAGCTAAGCCGTCATTCAAGGCCCCTCATTGACGCGGTTAAATTACTGAGAGATAAGCACTCTGACCTTCAAGTTGTACTCGCCGGGGTTTCCACGCTGGAAAATAGTTATTACGAGTCTTTTAAAGAGATCGCCGGGCTTGTACTTATTCATGATGATCCCTACCCGCTAATTTCGTTTGCCAATGTGGCAATTGTGGCCTCTGGCACCGCCAGTCTTGAAACAGCCTATTTAGGAACGCCTCTTCTGGTAATATATCGCGTTTCTCCATTGTCCTATCTCATTGGAAAGTTGTTGATCAAAATTGATCACCTTGCTATGCCAAACCTGATTTTGGGAGAACGAGCTATTCCAGAACTCATCCAGAGAGACGCAAATCCAAGGACAATCGCAGGCCAAACCACACGATTACTCTCAGATAGTAACGATCGTAGACAAATGCTTGAAAAATTAAAGAAACTTAAGACATCGCTTGGTAAATCTGGCTGTGCCAACAAAATTGCCACACAAATCCTTACAGAGCTTGGTTAAAAATGGGACTAAGCCGGAAGACTCAACAAAGAATTGCCCGAATAGCTAAACGCTTTGGCGGGCTCATTGTTACCCTAATAAGCAAAAGTCTGCGCCTTGAAATTCGAGGCTGGAATCGAGTTTTGTTTCTACTTCGATCCGGGAAGCCTATTGTCTTTCAATTTTGGCATGGCGATATGTTTATTGCCTGGTATTTGACTGCTCCCCTTCACCCGGCTGCGATTGTAAGTCAGGCTGGGGATGGAGATATTGCCTCGGCTGTTCTAGAGGGTATTAATTTTGTGACTTTCCGTGGCTCCAGTACACGGGGTGGTCGGAAAGCATATTCTAGCATGATTCGCTATTTGCGAAAACAAAACATTAAGGTTTCAGCTTTCGCTTCCGATGGACCTAAGGGCCCCAGATATGTTATGAAAGCAGGCACTTATGTTGCAGCTCAAAATCTTGACGGATACATCATTCCAACAGCATCCAGTTCGAAGTGGGCCCTTCGTGCCAGGGGTTGGGATAAATTTATGATTCCCATTCCTTTTTCAAAAGCGATAGTAAGTTTTGGAGAACCTATAAAGGCCGATAAAACTATACGAGGAGAAGTTTTAAATACTGTAATAGCTAGTGTTGGTGAAATTTGTAAATCTCATCAGCAAACAATAGATCGCCATTATAGATAAGTTTTATGCGCACGCTTAACTATTTACATTCTGCTGCCTGGTTTTTACCTGTACGTATACTGCTTTCAATCGTCTACTTTTTTCTTACCGAAATGAGAAATAGGTTTTATGATTGGGGCGTTCTCCCTATTCATAGAATTGACACGCCCATCGTTTCAGTTGGAAACATCTCGGCTGGAGGAAGCGGAAAGACCATCATGGTTCAGACACTAATCAGGTTTTTTCAAGACAACCACATGTCTCCTGCTGTCCTCTCAAGAGGATACGGCCGAGAGACTAAAGGCTTACTTCTAGTCGCTGATAAAAATGGTCTTAATAATGATGTTCGTAGCTCCGGAGATGAACCCTATTTAATTGCTCGAAATTGCCCTGGAATTCCTGTCCTTGTTTCAGAGGATCGAGCACTTGGTGCCAAATATTTACTCGAGGAATCTCACCCTGATGTGATCATTCTTGATGATGGCTTTCAACATCGACGATTATATCGAGATCTCGATATTCTTCTTTATGACAGACAAAAAGATATTCCCTCTCATATACTTCCGTGGGGTAACCTGCGAGAGTCTGAAAAAAACACTCGTCGGGCTGATCTCATTCTAAACAGCAAGAGCGGACTTCAGGGAAATGTCAGCCATGACTTTGTTGTGGAAATTGCCGATAAGCTTGTTGGATATGATGGAGAGATGCTCTCATTTTCTGATGTTTCAGGTTCTTATGGTTTGTTTGCTGGGCTTGGTAATAACCCGTCTTTTTTTAGTGCAGTGGAGTCTGTCCTGGGTATACCAAAGAACAAACACTCTTTTCCTGATCACACATCCTATTCTGTAAACCAGCGCAATAAAATCCTTGAGTCTGATTGCGATATTTGGATTACGACTCAAAAGGATTTTGTTAAGCTTAACCCTGGTTTCTGCGAAGAGAATAACATTTACTACCTGCCTGTTATGGCTAAAGCCCCGGGAGCACTTGAACTCCTGTTAAAGCAATACTTTAAGTTATAGCTAGGGCCAAGATATTTCATGTTACCCACCCATATTTTGCTGTTTGCCTCGAGTTTGTGCTTGGACACGAGGTGTAATCGTGTTATTTGACCCTACAAAGATGATTTTACCTAATATTAGATTAATCTGTCCTTATGTTTAAACCCGCCATAAAAGTCTGCTGTATTAAGAGCCTGCCCGAGGCTCTTTTGGCCCTTGAAACGGGGGCTGATATGTTAGGGTTTGTTTCTGAAATGCCCAGCGGTCCAGGGGTCATTCCATTAGACGATATTGCTTCTATCATTAAACAGCTCCCACCTAAAACCAAGAGTGTCTTGCTAACCAGCGCTCAAACCGCTCAGTCAATCTATTCACAACATTCACAAGTTAATTCTTGGGGTATTCAGATCGTTGACTATGTAAATATTAGTGAGCTAGTAAACCTTCGGGCAATACTTCCTGATGTTCAGCTTCTTCAGGTGATTCATGTTCAAGACGCGTCTTCCATTCAGCTTGCTTTGAAGTATTCTCAGTATGTGGATTTTTTGCTCTTAGATTCAGGAAACCCTAATTCAACACTCAAAACATTGGGTGGAACCGGTGAGGTTCATGACTGGGAAATAAGTCGAGAGATCTGTGACAAAAGCAGCATACCTGTTTTTCTGGCTGGCGGTTTAAATACCGGTAATATTTTAGCAGCACTTGCTGCCACTCGTCCAGATGGTGTGGATTTGTGTAGTGGTTTACGAACTGATGACGGGCTGCAAAAAGATAAGATCATAGATTTTTTTAAGGTCCTTGAGGTGGCTTGTTAATTACGCTGAATTAAAAGAATTTCTTTTGTCCTTTAAGGGGTCATCTCTTACGTTTCCCTTTGATGAGAAAACCGCCGTTTTCAAGGTCGGCGGAAAAATGTTCGCCCTTTCGGGTACCGATAAAAAACCCTTAGCGGTGAACCTAAAGTGCGACCCTGATGATGCTCAAGTATTGCGCTCTCAATTTGAAGCGATTACTCCTGGGTATCACATGAACAAGGAACACTGGAATACAGTTTTGTTAGACGAAAGTCTTGACAAGGGATTAACACAAAAACTTATTGAGGATTCGTATCGCTTAGTAATCAGCACTTTAAGTTTAAAAAAGCGACAAGAACTTAGCTTTTAATTATTGTTCAGGAAATAGCCGGTATTTGTTCCTGTAAAGCACAGATAGTATAATAAGGATCAAAAACTTTTGAATAAGAAGCCCGTATTCATTTTGACCCAATAGACCACATCCGCATTCTGAATTGAGTTTGAAGATTAAAGAGTAAATACTTAATGTAACCCCTAGGGTTGTCAAAAGAGACATAAAGACAATTCCACTCAGAAACAGCCGTTCACTCCACAGCGATATCGCTGCATAAAACTCTACCAACATGGCGACTACCCCATAATACTGTAATACCAAAGGCCAACCGATTACCAGCAGGAACTCCCGGTAAGGAACCAGTCCAGCGTTAATAATGCTCTGGGATTTGATCATGGCCAAAAAGAAGAATACTATGGAGACCAACCAGCGCAGCGCCGGGATAGCATCCGTTTTTGAAACCTGTATCCTTTCATTAATCATTTGAATCTTGCTTGATCCTATTCAGAACAAAGGACTGGTTTACCTTTCCTGCGATCAACTCAGCAATGCTTATCTCTACAAGATAGTATTCATCGTCACCCAGCCATGAATCACTCTCTTTCATAACATAGAGATACATATTCCCTTCATCATCCCTGCCAAAGAAGGGGTAGGGTAATTGACCTGATGTCTTTTTCTGCCCATCCTTTGCATGGATATCATAATAGTAGGGGCCTTCAGGTCTTTCCCAGCCTTCTGGATTTTGGTAAAAAGATGTGACCAGCCAGTCATTGATTGAGTATAAAGCATAAAAAATCGAGTAACTACCTTGTTTTGACTTAAGTTTTTTGGCGTCCCCCTTAACAAGCATTTTTGGAATGGGCTTAAAATCATTGTTCTCGCAACGAAATTCCTTTTCTAGCTGCAAGGATGGTGAGTAAGATCGGATCAGATAGTTTTTTGATGAATGGATCAAATGAATGTTTGAGTCTTTATCCTGATCAACCGCCTGGTTGTCATATAGTTTGAGGTATTCCTCTAAGTCTACCCCTACCCGGTTAATTACATCCGCCGAGTCCACGGGTTCAAGCTTCTCATCATGCTTCCAAATTGTGAAGGCCTTATTTTCCCTAAAAAAGGCATCAAACTTATCCCTTGAATATTGGGAGGGCGTCATTGAGTTCTCATCATAAAGATCTAGAGCTTTTTCATAACCACTTAAGTGTGGTGAAATCAGGTAGATTGTTTCTCCTTCTTGTTGGCTAAACACTTTATAACTCGCATGTCCGGTGTGATGGGGTCTCTTTACTATAAGTTTACCTCCATTATTGTCAAATACACCTATCCGATATCTTCCGTTTGCAGGGTTGTTATATACACAGGCGTAGGTGCTAGAATTAGCAACCAGCGAAACTGGAATCATGCTATACCTTTTATTGGGAAGGACTCTAAATTCAGTAACAACATCATTGTTTACTTTGTCAAAATATACAACCCGTTTATTTAAGAGCAGTACGCCAATCTTGCTATAAAACAATTTTCCCGTGTTTGATGATGATGGCCACAAGCCCTTAGCTTCTGAAGTTGAAACAATACTGTCCAACCTTACTGTTCTTGTTGCAGCGACAGCCAACACGATACAAACCATGTTAACCATTATGCTTTTAAGTATTATCATTTTTCTTTTTCCTTGTCCGTGTTAAAGGGACTCCTTTCGGAGCCCCTTTCTTATTCTATGCCCAGGGGATTCTGAAGTTAATCCAAAACTCAAAATGGACACACTCCCACGCGTTCGTATCCTCACATATAATGTTACCGCCGGATCCAATGTAGCTGCGTTCTACTTCCTCTCCACCAGCATCCATCACAGCGACCTCTCCTGCTGTTACCATTCCAACCATCAAAAGCGCCACCAGCCCACTTAAAAGGATTCTCTTTAATTGAAACATATTGTTTCCTTTCCTTTGTGGGTAATATCTATCCTTGTGATAAAACATCACCCTGTTCGCTTTTTGATTTACTTGCTTCAGTTTTATGTTGAAGCACTTGGACCGAAAGACAATCAGGCAATTCAGTTTAAAGAATGCTATGCCAACAACACTGAAGTTGCAGCTGTCTAAATCGATTTTCTTCTTTAGTTTGTGTGAAGGGTTTGTCTTTCGACTGAGTAATTATAACATGCAGAAATACATAATGCAAACAAAAAGAGCCCGGTATTAAACTCAGGCTCTTTTCGGGATATGTTTTGAAAGCCAATTCTTATATAAATGTATAATTTAAGCCCAGAGCCATTGATTGTTTAATTTGTCGCTTTGCCGAGATATCTTTGTCATAGACCAATAAGACGTTAATGTTCATGTTCAAATATTTTGAGATCTTCACCATGAGCGTGTTGTCAAATTTAACATCAGTTTCCTCAATGCCATCAAAACCAGCAAACAATTCAAGCTTTGAATTGAAATTCGTGTTATCGTTTATTGTCAGTGCAATATCTGTTACAGACTCTGCTCCAAACTCTGACCTCAACGTCTCTATGGTGGATGTTTCAGCATCGTCTGCATAGGGCTTTGGATAGTCGGTCGTAACTGTTTGTTTTAGCGCTACACCTGCCCGGGTACTGATTCCTTCCGACAGAATCATTCCTGCTCCAAAACTTTCTCGAAAATAGCCAGGGTCTAAGAAAGCTGATATCTGATCTGCCGTGCCGCTTGAATAATCATAGCCTGCAGTCATTTGGCTTTCTCCCGTAACGGCAACAAAAGGGTTAATCTTTGTGCCAAGTTTATAAGTCATTACACTTTCATGCTTAATTTCATCAGCTGATTTCCGCATGTCGATGTCACCCGTTTGGGTAGCACCGTAGGCAACTTTTCCCGTGTTGGACCAGGAGGTTTTTTCTGTATCCTTCACAAAGCTATAATTCATGTTTAACTGCCATGCAAAAGAACTTTCTCCGCCTGCACTCCAGTTATCAAAACCAACCTGGGTCATATTAATACCACCAACCACAGACTTTTTCCACGTCTCCGACCCGTTCTCTGCAGCGATCAATACGTTCATTAAAGCTAAAGATAATATTATCAACACTACTCTTCTTGTCATGCTTATGTCCCTCTGTCTTTAACTCTTTAGCACCTAACGCTATAAGGGTTTTCTCGTTTCTTTTTGAAGTTGTGTCCTTAGCTCACGAACAGCTCTTGAAAGTACTTCATCTTCCTTCCTGTTCAAATTTCCTGCGGTCTTAAACAATAATGCCTCAAGAATCCCAATGGTCATGGTCGCTGCTTCCAGGTTCTTCTCTGTTCTTCTAGTTACAGGGTTTGGACTTAAACCTAATTGCATCGCCGCGCTAGTGTGTAACTGTGTTACCAGCAAAGTAAATAGTTCTTTCTGGTCTATTCCTTGTCGTGTCATAACCACCTCACACTACTGTTTGTTCTTGTTTAGTATCGTCTTCGTTTTGAGGGCTTGTTTTAACCCCCGAATACTTTCGTATTGCAGCATATATCGCATCATCCTGAAGGAAACATATTCAGGACCCAACAATCTCACCCCGCGAGCAATAAAAAATATTGGGGGCGTGAAAAGAATGTTCATAAATAATTTCATAAGGGGTGCGATCACCGGAAAGCCTTCAATTCGTACAAAACGGCTTGGTAGGCGGGTATACAGCTGCGGGTATCTCTCCAAAAGTTTTGGGATGCCTTCTTTTCCAAATTCGTATTTAGCTCTCAGGGAAGTTCTTAGGTCTGGGTGTTGGCAATAAGCAATGGCTTCTGGCTGGTACCGTATCACCCCGTCATCAAGCGCACCAATGCGATAGGCTAAATCAATATCTTCAGCTTCATGGTTGTTAATAAAGCCAAACCCAGAAGAACACGTCAAATAAACCTCTTTACGAATTGAAAAATTGCCCGTTCTTACATATCGTAGCGGTGGTGACTTCGTTTTGTTTTCGCTGCCTGCCCACCGCCGAGTATTGCGATAATCACTGTCGAGAAAACGATACCAACGACTCTTTTTAACAAACTCTGGCAAAAAGGTTTCACCCATAACCCCAACTGTGTTTGTCATACTGTATTGCCCTAGGTGATAAACAAGCAGGTCTGGCGACACCTCCATGTCATTATCTAAGAAGAGAACAATATCGTGCTTCGCTTTGTTAACCGCCAGCTTTCTACTGTCAGCTCGAGTCATCCGCTCTGTCGCAGAGAGAAGTTTTAATTCAAAGGAAAATCGGTAGCTTTTCAATAGCTCTTCGACCTTCTGGTTCAATCCTTGTAGAACGAGAGTCACTTCAAAATCAATTTCTTTTGACTTTAAGTGTTCACAACTCGTCAGCAACCGAACGCAACCACCAGGGTCGGCATTGCCATAAATGATAATGCTTATGCTAGGTAAGTTCATTGGGTAATTCCTGAATCCAACCTTGTTTAAGATAAAGCTCATACGTCGACTTAATCACAGCATCAACACCATGGGTTTTCTGGACCCACTCCCTACCGGCGACTCGTTTTTCTTTGATTGCGTTTTTATCCTCAACTAGTTTTACCAGGTCATCATAGATGGTCTCTTTGTTAATGTTCACAAATGGGTGTTGTCCCAAAAATGATTCGTATTGCGGCAATAGATTTGTAGCACAACACAAGCCCATAGATAAGGCTTCTACAGAATTCATTCCATAGCCCCACCCTCCTAGGTTGGCAACTTGATCTATGTATATGTCACATTCAGATTTAAGCTTTAATGTTTTATCGTGAGGCTGGTTTTCAATTAAAACAAACTCTATTCCGTGCGACTTTACTAGTTGTTGACAAGCGTTGATAATTATGTCTGATCCCTTCCAGTACCTGTCTCGGGTTGCGTGACATATTTTCAATGTAGGATTGATCTCGAAATTTGGTTTATGACTTTCAACCTGGTATGGCAGAAAAATATATTTAATGTTTTTATGTTTCTCTAGTAGGTCTAGCTCGCTGGTAGTGTTTATGTCGACAAGCTTGTCAATCCACGGGAAGACACCGCGTGTTCTCATGTCAACACCATGATAGTTTGCTACGATATGTTTCCCCTGGCTTTTCAGTTCCATTATGGGCCAGGCGGACGTTCTTAAAAACCCATGGCCACCCTCTAAATGATAGATGTCATAGTCTAAAAGCTTGTGTTTTTTAAATGCCCGTTTTAAATATGGCTTCCAAAGCTGATCCCTTAATTTGAAAAACATCAGACGGCCGAATGGAGGCTCCCACTGAGGGGGGAAACCTTTTGCTTCGGTATACAGATTGCTTTGGTTCAGGATCTTTTCCTTTGTATTTATAAACATTTTGTTCTTGGGTAATAGGGGAAGATCAAGACAAATATCCTCTGGAAAGCCTTCGGCAGTAGGAAATAACGTGACAAAGTGAGCTTCATTCCCAAGCTTCCGGTGCGCCTCCGTAAACAAAGAGAGCGTCCCAGACGAGTTCTCTGTTCTAAGGTATAATATCTTTAACGGGCGTCCCATGCATTCCTAACAATAAGGTGTAAATAAAGTCTGTATGTTTGTTTCTTGAGCACAACATCTTTTTCGATTTGTTTTTGTATCCGATGTTCTATTAGTCGTGTTACCCCGATAAACGATAACAGCCACCAGGTCTTACGCCAGCCAAGGATAAGCCCGCCAAGTTCCGGGTGTTTCTTTAAAAGCCTTGGAAGACCAATTTTTCCATACTCTGACAGGCGTCTTTTTATAGAGTTATGGTCTTCATTTTTTATACGTTTCAAGGGAATGTCCTCGATTATAATCCGTCGCTTAAGTCCCCGTTGATCCATGCGGTAGATCAAATCTAATTCGTGTCCACCATAATGCTGCATTACCTCATCAAACCCACCTAGCTGATTAAATACATCTTTTTTTATCATCGCTGCAGCAAACTGACAATTTTTAATATCCAGGTTTTCTGTAGATATCTTTACTCTTCCTTTTTGGTCCGTAACAAATCTCTGAAAGTTGGTCAAGCTCGCATTGGCATCGGCAAATAAGAGGTGTTGTGCAAAGTCAAAGTCTTTACTCGAAATAAAACTTATCATATCAAGAATATAGTGTTCTGGAATAACTAAAAAGAGAGAGATAAAAACAAGGTGCTCTCCCGCTGCTTCATTAGCTCCAATATTTCTGGCTCTTGCAGCTCCAACATTTTTCTCTTCCCTAATAATCTTCCAGTCTGGATTCTTGTGCTTTCCGAAAGAAAGCGGTACATTCGACCCATCATCAACAACGATCAATTCCCAGGTGTCATCTACCTGGTTTTCTAAAAGCTCACACAAAATTCTGTCCAGGTTCTGCTGGCTGTTAAATGCGGGAAGTATTATTGATATTTTTGGCTTCGTCTTCATCAATGCTATAACGTACTATTTATTACCCTTAATCTTGTCTTTCTTTAGTTAGCCTCGAGAAATCTTTGTGGGAAAATAATGCTAATCCTTACTGGATGAAGCATAATGTGCCCCGAATCCTTTTGGGTTTTAGCAAAAATCCGTCTTTACAGTTAATTTATTCCATCTAGATTAGCTGTCAATATGACGAACCAACACCAATCAGTTTCAAGAAGAAAGTTTCCATACCCATATCGAGCGATGTTCGCAATCGGAAGTGATGTTGACCACTCAGTATCCCTGACAGCATATCTTGAGTTTATGCAGTATCTAAACACTACTAAGAACACCGTTTATGGTCGCGGTCTTGATCTGGAGATATCAAATAGTTTTTGGTTTTTTAACGCTGAAGAGGATAAACAGTTAAGCTATTTTAGCGGAACCTCTAACCAAAAAAGTCAATTTTCTCACGCCTGTCGACACCTGTGGGCTTCTGGACATATTGATACCTTACATAGTTATGGAAACTTCAATGCTGGTGGATTTCAACGGGCCTTCGCAGAAAGAGCTCTTGAAGAGCTTGAAAAACATGGAGTGACGATCCCTGTTTGGATAAATCACGGAAATGATCAAAACCATCAGAAAATTGGTAATTACCAAGCATTCCATGGGGCAAAGCCAAATCAAACGGCTTACCATTTCGATCTGCTCAAGAAACACGGAACACGCTTTTTTTGGGCTGGTCGTACTAGCCATGTTCGCGGACAATCCACTACCCCCCAGTTTGGTGGAAACCTGGAAAGGGGAATCCAGAACCTCTTTGTAAGAACTAAATATCGAAACGTTGACCGACCCATGCCAGACAACGCGAACAAATTGCTCATGCGTACACGGCTTGAGGACAATAATCATTTTATAGAGTTTCAGCGATTTATTTCACGCTTTGGCGAGGTTAAAAACACTGATTTTCTTGATCTTGGCAGGCAACTCACCAAGTCAAATCTATCCGCGCTAATAAGACGCGAGGGTTATATGGTCTTATATACCCACATGAATGAGAATCTTCCTAAAGCTAAACCCCTTCCCTTAGCGGCAGAAAAGGGTTTGCAGTTATTAAAAAAGTCTTCGCTGGATAAGCGGCTTTTGGTTACAACCAGCTCTCGATTGCTTACCTATGCAGACATGACCCAAAACCTCGCCTGGACAACCGAATTTCACGCTGGCTTAACGTCTCTTCATTTATATCGAAGCGATGACTATCGTCTTCTACCCGAGGACTTGCAGGGCTTGTGTCTTTACTGTGACCACCCAAACAAGATATCCCTGTATATTGACAACAAACCCCTCTCTTTGCATATAAACCCCCCAGACATAAATGGACGTGTCTCCGTGAGTGTTCCCTGGGTGCCTCTTGAGTACCCGCTTTGATCTATTTGCTTGAGTCTTTTTCTCCCCGGGCTATCTTTCTTGCCTACAAAGGAGTTCTTCTTGTTTAGAGTTTTAGGTTTAATTATTCGAGTCCTTTTTTCTCCTGTTTTTTGGCGTCAAACCATTAAGCATTTTCGTTTTTTTATTCACAATAATGTGCTTGCTATCCCGAAGCTTGCTGCTCTTGGCGATGGTTCTACCATATCACCAACTGCATCACTCGCTTTTCCTGAGAATATCCATGTTGGAAAAGGGTGCCTTGTAAACCATAATGTTCGTCTCTATGCGGGTCCTGCTTCGAAAATTATACTTTCAGACGGGGTTATGATTGGCCCTGATGTGTTCGTGACCTCAGACCATTTTTCAAAATCAATGAGCAACACAAAGGATGCTCATTCTGGTAAAGCAGGAGATGTGTTTATTGATAAAAATGTCCGCGTGGGAGCCCACTGTATTATTCTACCTGGCGTATCAATTGGAAAAGACACCACTGTTGGCGCAGGCTCTGTTGTCACAAAAGATATTCCCGCAAATGTTATTGTCGCTGGTAATCCCGCTGGTATAGTAAAACAAACAAAATAACGCTTCTCTCTTTACTCTATTTGTTTAAAATAATGATCTGTGGCATAACTTTTAGTTTATTGGCGTGACTGTCTATCGCTTGAACAATTCTCGACCAATTTTCTTTAACGACAACACACCCACCGCGTTTAATAGTGGAAAGTAAATTAAAACCAAGACCATATTCAGCATCAACGAGTTATTCTCCAGAAACCCTGGGATAAAATAGAGAATCGCTACAAGTGAAAAGGTCTTGAACATTTTATTGAAGTTGTATGGAACAGGATAGAAACGACGGACAGCAAAATAGATAACTAGCCCCTGTATAAAATACGTGAGAACCAGAGCATAGCCTGCAGCCATAAACCCAAACTCAAAAACCGACAATAGTAAAATGTTCGTACTAATATTTACAAGAAATCCGATACCGGTAAACAGTGGTATATATTTGGTTTTCTTTTTGATGTAGGCGCCAACGATAAAGTTTTGTGATAACCCAAAAAGCATGTTTCCCAAAAGGATTAATGGAACAACCTGGAGGCCGGATTGAAATTCAGCAGCAATTATATAATAATCACCAAACGGTAGCTTGAGCAGTTCAATAAGAACCAGTGAAACCCCAAGAAAAATAAAGCCGGTTACCGCAACAAAAAGTGTGAATATTTGTGCGAAGATCTTTGGTGCTTCTGGATCCTCGCTCTTTGAAAGATAAAAGGGTTGCCAGGCAAAACGAAACGCAGTGATCAATAAAGCCATCACCACCCCTATCTTATAGCCTGATGCATATAATCCAACCTCCCCAGCTCCAAGAAAATGCTTCAACAAGAATCGATCGCTAACACTAATAAGAATTAAAAAGAAGACTGCGGGGACAGTGGGCAGGCCGTACTTAAGAATGTCTTTCCAGATTTTTATGTCCCAGTTAAACCGAAACTGGCGCAATAAAACCGGAGAACTAAACAGGAATTTTATTGATGAGCTAATAGCGTTAGAAAGTAAAATACCTGATAAACCCATATTTTTAAATGCGACAAAATAAATATTAAGAGATAGGTTCACCACCACCTCAGCAAAAACAATAATTACAAAATTAAAGGGTTTGTTTACAGCCCGGTAATAAGCAATTGGCAAAAAGGAAAGGGCGTCAAAAAGAATTATTATGGCTAAATATAATAGCATTGTTGAGTTTGGAGGAATACTGAGAACTGGCAGTGAAAACAGCGGTAGAACTAAGTATATTCCCAGAACAAATAAAACTGTAGAGCTCAGCAGGCTTGTATAAACTGTGTTTAGTATTTGCCGTTTTTTTGTTTCATCCTTTTCGGGAATAAAAAAACGCATAAACGCTGTATCCATTCCGTGTATAAAGAAAACATTTGTTAGGGCAATAAACGAATAAACAAGGCTATATACACCATATTCTTCAGTGCTAATCAGGTTTGTATAAAATGGAAGTAATAAAAACGTCATCCCTCGATTAAGGATGTTTCCAATTCCATAAACAAGAGTGTGTTTGGAAAGTTGTTTTATGCTTGAGCTCGTTTTGCTCATTTTTTTGGACCCCAAACCTCAAACGTCGATGTATACTCCTGGAAGTCAACTGGGTAATAAGACAATATGTTTAACTTCTTTAATAATAGCGGTTCTGATTTTCCTATAAATTCAGCCTTCAATTCAAGGTCTCTCGCGATACACAGAGAATCGAACCGGCTTACTATTAATTCCAGGTTCTCAACCCTTAAGCTTCTGCCTTCTAACCAAAACTTATTTACCACAAGCCAGTCTTGGAGGTCATCAGACCATGTGTCAGGAAAAGCCAACGATTTAATTTGTTTTCCAGAATAACGTTTAGATGCCCAAACATCCCAACCAACCCTCAGCCAGTCCGTATTTTGGCCGGCATAATACGGCTGTGTAATAATCCTGCCGGTGTCCTTTTTCATGTGTTCACCAGCCCAACGAAAAGATTTTTGCATTGTGACCTTGTCCTGAAAGTGTCCGTGTGCGTGCAAAAGCGTTCTAACAAACATCGGAAAAAAGAGGATTGTTGCGATAATTGCAAACGAAACAATGGGGGTTCGCCTTGGAGCGCCATCAACATTGTCTTTTGCTTGAAAGGCCTGAAATGTTCTAACAATGCCGTTTGCCCCAATGAGAAAAGTCGCTGGCATAATTGGCATTAAGAGTCTTGGTTTCACTCCAAAATAAATAACAGAAAGGGTCCCAAGAACTACCCACGGAAAGAACAACCAAAAAACATCTCTTCTTCGCTCTTTCCATAAACCATGAATCGCAAGGACTCCAAACATGGCCAATAACGGCGAGAAGAAGTCCCAGGTAAATAACATTCTATACCCGACCCGGATTATGTTCTTTATGTAAGTATTTATGTTGAAGATAAACTGCTGGCTGTAATCTAGCTGGCTGTAACCAATTTTTAACGGGTTTTCAAAATGAAGATAATTAATATATAATTGTGCAGATATACCCAGCAAGAAACCAAAAAAACCAAGTAGCCAAAATGACGGATAAAGATGAAAGGCCCATATTCGACGATCGCCAACCAGGTAGATCAAAAACAAGGGTAAAAAGAAAACATAATTCCAGCGAAACAGAAAGGCAATTCCAAGTAGGAAGAATGATAAAAATAAATCTCTTGGGCTTTGCGTGTCAAGAAATAAAAGCATTAAATACACTGCGCCAAGGAGCATAGCGAGTGCGCCTGGATCTGAAGCAGAGTTAATGCTGTGTATAAAAGGACTTTCGGCTAAAGATAATAAGACGGCACCGATAATGCCGGTTGCTGGGTTAAATACACGCTTACCAAGCAAATATGTGAAGGCAACTGCAATAAAGATAAAAAAAGCTCCGTGCCAAAAGGCTGCGGACTCTGGATGGGCCCCAAATAGTTCAACGATCAAGATGAACGGAACGAGTGTTAAGCTTGTTCCTATCGGCCATATGGGAGCATTCCCCTCAATGAGATATTTTCCGTTTTCAATTAAGCTTTCGGCTCCACTAAAGTAGGCAACAGGATCTCCGTTATAGAGATATGGACCCTGAAACGGAAGTCTCGGGATCAGCGTAATTAAAAACAAAGCGAACAACACCAGATAGTGCTGCTTGCGGGAGAATGTCCTTACAGTCAGCTTTACCTCCGGGCTAACTAAAACATCAACTCAAACGTATCCCTAAAGACACCGCTTGACCCGAAGTTTTCTTTGAAACGACCAAGCCCAAAATTCGGCTCCATATTTACAGTAAAGATTCCAAAGTCTAGATATTTAAATTGATTAGCTTGACACCATTCAATGATATTATAAAACAGTAGGTTTACCGCTCGCAGGTGTTGAAATGCCTCTTTATGACTAATATAGAAAGCCAGGACAACATCTTGGTTAACTGCAATATTCACGACACCCGCAACCATTTGATCCTGCCAAAAAGCGCCAAACAGTTTTATTTTATCTGGATAAAGCTCTTTTAGTTTTAATATCTCTTCTAGCGTATGGGTCGGTTTAACATTGTGTCGAATGGATAGGTTTTCATCAAGGATATGATAAAAGCTATTCCAGTCGTTACTTTCATTAACGGTTACGCCTTGTTTGATTGCTTTACGTACAGCCGTCCTGTGTGATGGCTTAAAGAAAGACAGGTTTTCTTCTGGTGTTTTCTCTATGGTCAAGATTGATGAAACGTCTCTTTTTTTGTAAACAAACCCGTGCTTTATCAGGGTAAAATCTAAATAGTTACTCACTCTGGTTTGATAAATTGCTGGAGGTAAGGTCATTTGAATTCTATCAAAGCCTCTCTCTTGTGCGTGGGCTATTAGAGCAGCAACGTAATCATAACTATCTTTTATCCCCATTTCTCTCTCGACAACAAGACCTCCATAGGAAGAGCCCTGGTGACTAACAAGTGATCTAATATTGTCCGCTCGATTTTCAACGGCAGGGAAAAGTGCCTTAACTCGACCCTTGTTCTTTAGTAAAAGGCTGTGGTCTACAAACCGGTCTCTTGGGTGATAACCGAGAAATTTTCGTTCGTGAAAGATGGTTCCGTTATTAGCCTCAGAAACAAACTGATCCCAAAGAACAGCATCGTCTTCCTTATATAAATGTATTTCTATTGACATAGAGACTTGTTAACCACCCCAATCGCTTAATACATCTTCAGCGTGAGTGGCTACTTTTACTTTATCATATATTTTATCTATTATACCTGACTCATTGATCAAGAAAGTCTTTCTAAACGTACCCATGTATTTTCTACCGTACATAGATTTTTCACCCCAAACACCGTAAGCGCTGACCATCTCTTTTTCAACGTCTGCCAGTAGGGGAAAGTTCAGGTTTTGTTTTGTGATAAAATTCTGGTGAGACTTTTCGTTGTCAATACTCACACCCAAAATCACAATATCATTATTTTTGTATTCTGAAATATTATCGCGAAAACTACAAGCCTCTTTAATGCACCCCGGTGTTTGATCTTTAGGATAAAAATAGATCACTAGTTTTTTACCTGAATAGTCAGCTAGTTGATGTTGCTTTCCATCTTGATCATTTAATGTGAAGGCGGGTGCCTTATCTCCTGCTTTTAGCATCTTTATTTCCTTTAATTATGACTTTAATACGGGTCCAGATAAGCGACGCAGTAATGCTTTAACTTCAGCATTAAAAATATCGTCATCGTTCATCTTGGCGACAACTGTTTTGCAGGCGTGTATCACTGTTGAGTGATCTCTACCGCCAAAGAACAAGCCGATAGACTTTAGAGAGCTGTGTGTCAATTCTTTTGAAAGAAACATAGCTGTCTGTCGGGCCAAGGCGACCTCTTGCTTTCGACCTTTTCCGTAAATATCGTTTTTTTTCACCCCGAAAGAGTCGCTTGTTTGGCCAATTATATCTTCCATGCTAACGGTTGGTTTGGCAACTTTACCTGTCAAATCCATCAAAACCCTGTGGGCAAGTTGAAGATTGATATCGCTCTTTGCTAATGAAGAATATGCCAGGAGACGTATCAAGGCACCCTGAAGCTCTCGAATATTACTTTCAATATTGGTGGCAAGATACTCAATCACATCGTATGGGATCTCAATTCCACTCTCCTCTGACTTTTGCCTTAATATGGCAATCCGGGTTTCAAAATCCGGAGAGTGTATATCAACCAGAAGTCCGGCTAAGAATCTTGACGTTAAGCGTTTCTGTAGGCCTATTTCATTG
>CAZOBQ010000001.1:0-149750 GCA_964578155.1 uncultured Lentisphaeria bacterium | reverse complement strand
GATAATTCTCTTTCCGTTCATATGAAGATCGTTAAAGGTGTGGAAGAACTCTTCTTGTGTCCGCTCTTTTTTCTTGAAAAACTGGACATCATCTACAATAAGAAGGTCTGCCTTCCGGTATCGTTGACTAAACAGGCCAGCTTTGTTTTCTTTGATAGCACTAATGAAGTCCAGCGTGAATTTTTCAGATGATATATATAAAACCTGTTTTCCGGGGTTGTATTGTCGATATGCATTGCCAATTGCATGGAGTAAGTGGGTTTTCCCCAAGCCAACACCGCCATACACGACCAAAGGGTTATACATATTATTGTCATTAGAATTAACAACCGCTTCTGCCGCTGCCTTGGCAAACTGATTGTTGGGTCCTTCAACAAAATTATCAAAGACGAACTGTTCGTTTAGGTTTGATTCTCTTGCTGGCAGTTTTTGTTTTGCCTGTTGAGTTTCGAAAAAGAGTTCGGGCTGTGCGCTTACAGCATGATCCTCAAGTACAATGGAATATTCAACACGCATCGCTCTACCACTAACCTCAGTCAGAGTATTGGTGATGATTTCCCCATAATGGCTCTTCATCCAATCATAGAAAAACTGATTGGGCACCTTAAGGGTTAAAACCTCACTATCCTCTGCCAATTGTTTCATTGGCTTAAACCAGGTTTGAAATGTTTGGCTGGCGACCCGAGTTTCTAAAACCGTTTTTACGTTTTCCCAAAGCGCTTGACCCAAGGCCTACTCCGACACATATACACAAGTTATCAACAATTATATGATTTTGGTTTATTAAAAACCTCGTTCGCAAGGTAACCTGTGTTTTTACGCTGCAAATGATTATTTCTGTCAAATTAAAGATCAGTGTTGTTTAGTCCTTATTTCTTAAAAAGAGCGCCTTTCCTGTACGGTAAAGTCAACACTCTTGTCTTCCTTGCTATATTGAGCTTAGGCGGCAAGGATGGTTAATAAATACTCAAAAATACACCTTTTTTACCCTTTTTTGTTTAATGCACTTAAGTGTATTGAAAAATTGATTTTGCTAGTCTCTTTCTTATATTGGTCGGCTTTTAAAAAACATGTTATTATTGGAGTAATGATTTAGAATGAAAAGAACTTATCAACCAAGCCGGCGCAAACGTCGTAACAAACACGGATTTCGCGCTCGCATGAAGTCAAAAAATGGTCGCAAAATATTGGCCCGCCGCCGTGCAAAGGGAAGAAAACGGCTCACGGTTTCCGGTTAAACAAATCGACCGTAACGCTATTCCTGAATATCTGCAAAACGGTCAACGGACCACCATGCGGGGAATTACATTATACACAAAACCCACCGAGTCTTTGGAGGTGGGTTTTTTAATTCGCAGGAAAGCAGGATCTGCTGTACAGCGAAACAAAACCCGCCGAGTGTTTCGAGGACTGCTGCTTAACGCCATGCCTTCGTTTTTACCTCAAAGAGGTTATTTGTTTTTATTCCACCGGTCTTTTTACTCCGCCTCGGCAGTAAGCCCACACATTGAACAACTTGTTCACCGGTCTGCACATGCTAATTAACAAACTTTTTGTTTTGCTTGTTCGGGGTTATCAGCTCACAATTGGCACAATGCTACCAAACAGTTGTCGCTATTATCCTAGTTGTTCACATTATACCATTGAAGCTTTTGAAAAATTACCCTGGTGGAAAGCCCTTCCCCAGTCAACCTGGAGAATCCTTCGTTGTAACCCATACACGCAGGGTGGTTTTGATCCAGTTATAAAAGAATAAAGGATTTATCATTTCTCATGTCTGAACAAAACAGAACGCTTATTGCCATCGGCCTAATGGGTCTCATTCTTATGGTTTTTTTCTCTGACTGGTATCAGGAGCAAGTTGCCCCGGGCAGCACAACCGAAACCAAACCGCACATTGAGTCCTCTTTTACTCCCAGCGATACCTCTTACGAGGCTGCCCCTTTGGCTCAAGAGCAAGAGACTATTGTTGTGTTAAACACGCTTGACTCTTTGGTTCAAAGCACAACAACAACTGAAACAAATATTGTTGTCTTTTCTCCTTTATACGAAATGCATTTCTCTAATCGTGGTGGTGGTACCCTTGAAAAAGTTTACCTGAACAATTACCTATCCAAGGACAGTTCACGTGTTCAGTTGATATCATCAGAAGCTCAAGGTGTCCTTTCAAACCAGTTCATTGGGTATGAAATTGAAAGTTTCAACACTAAGAACATGCTTGCTACCAGCTCTCTCGGAGCTGAATCCCGTTATGACATTTCAGCGATTGATAGGCCTAATTCATTTTCCTTTGAATTGAGTCTAGGTGGTGGAGCAAAACTGGTTCGCACATTCACTTTTTACCCTGACAGCTTTCATTTTGATCTGAATCAGGAGCTGATCAATTTTGACCAGGTCAATGCGGGTCGCTATTTCTCAACATCATGGTCTGGTGGTGTTGCCCCTACAGAGCAAAACCGTAAAGATGATCTCTACTATTCAGAGATGTACGCCCTGCTTGGTGATGACCATGACCCCACAGATTACTCTGCAGATAAAACACAGGAGACAGAGGTTCAAACGGCTACTACAACATGGGTTGGTTCCCGCTCCAAATATTTTACAGCCATCATGATTCCTGAAATCCCAGTCTCTGAATTCAAGTCCGTTCGTTATCAAACCGGCGGGCCTGATGACCACTCTCAAAAAATCTTTAATTTTGATGTCCGGGACTCTTTTGATAGAAGAAGCGCTATCAGCCATTCAAACTACCGTGTCTACATCGGTCCTCTCGATTATGACGTACTGAAGGGCTATGGTCTATATTTCGAAGAGATGATGAACTGGGGTTGGTTTGGAATAATCGGGAAATCAGCACTTTGGGTTTTCAAAGCTATCTATAATGTGATCCCAAACTACGGTATCGTTTTAATCATTTTTTCAATTCTTGTCAAGCTGTTGCTTGCCCCGCTAACAAAAAAACAATTTGCCTCAACCCAGAACATGCAACAAGCTCAGCCACAAATTACTGCCCTTAAAGATAAATATAAGGATGACCCAAAACGCCTCAACGAAGAGACCATGAAGCTCTATAAAGAGCTTGGGGTTAACCCTCTGGGTGGCTGTTTACCTCTAGTGATTCAAATGCCGATCCTCATCGCCATGTTTAACCTTTTCCGAACAACCATCGAATTGCGTGGGGCTGCATTTAAGGGTCTTGAGTTTTGGATTTCGGATCTCTCGTTGCCTGACACGGTAGGAACTTTTATGGGGTTTGATATTAACCTTCTACCTGTGATCATGTCTGGGACCATGATGTTACAACAAAAACTCATGGCCCCTGCATCTAATGCGAACCCTCAGATGAAAAACATGCCCTATATCATGACCGCCGTTTTCTTCTTTATGTTTTACACTTTTCCATCAGGTCTAAACCTTTATTATACCCTGTTTAATCTGATGTCAATTGCCCAGCAAGCGCTTACCCCAAAACAGGTTCTTCCTGTTGTTGGTTCAGGTAAAGCTGTCAGCAAAAAGAAATCTAAAAAGTAGATTGATGGGTGTTTTGTGTTGCCTTTTGACCAGGACACGATTGCGGCAATTTCAACGCCACCGGGCACTGGAGGCTTGGCTGTTATAAGGGTCTCTGGACCACAATCACTCCAGGTGGTCACCCCTCTTTTTTCTGCAACAGAGAATCTTGTCCCCCGCCACGCCACTTTCGGTAAGCTGTCGCATGAAAAGCTCGGTGAAGGGGATTTTGATGATTGTGTCGTAACCTATTTTAAAGGGCCCAACTCTGCTACCGGTGAAGATCTTGTAGAGATCTCTATCCATGGTGGCGCCTTCTTACAGCAACGCTTACTTGAGGTTTTGCTTCAGGAGCCTTCAGTTCGTCCTGCTGGTGCCGGAGAGTTCACCTTGCGTTCTTTTTTGAACGGCAAAACGGACTTAAGCCGTGCGGAGGCTGTTGCAGATCTTATACATGCAAAAGATGCCGCGGCACACAAAAACGCTCGCCACCAGCTTGGTGGTGGCCTTATGGGACTCGTTTCCTCTATCTCAGAAAACCTGACCCACAGCTTGGTATTATTAGAGGCTGAGTTGGATTTTTCAGACCAGGAAATTGAATTTACCCCAACAGAAGCCTTGCTTCCTTCGCTTCAGGAAATAAAAGAAACAACCCTGTCTCTTCTTGACACCTATTATTATGGGCGCCGACTTGAAGAGGGCTTTAGGGTTCCTATTGTCGGCTCACCCAACAGCGGTAAATCATCTTTGTTTAATCAACTTTTAAAACAAGACCGAGCTATCGTTACTTCTCAGGCAGGAACAACCCGCGACACAATAGAGAAAGCCATCTCAATAGCAGGCCATACTGTCGTTTTGGTTGACACTGCCGGTCTCAGGGACACCAAAGACGAGGCTGAGCTCTCAGGGGTTGACAGAAGTAATGAAGAAATATCACGAGCTGATCTTGTTGTTTTGGTTCACGCCCCTGACACTGAAAATATTTCACTCTCCCTCCCAGATGACGCACAGCAAATTACTGTTTATAATAAGGTTGACCTTGACACCTCACCACCAAAGAATAAAGATATTTACACTTCCTGCTCAACTGGATCGGGCCTTGAATCCCTTCACAACGCTATTTATTCACATGTTATCAACATTTCGTCAAAGAATGTTCAGGGCGTGGTTTTAAGCAATGAGCGCCACCGTGATGTCTTTAATCGATTTTTGGAGCAGGTTTCCGCGTGTATTTCCGCAGCGGGGGCGTCACTGGGTCCTGAGTATGTGGCATCTGATTTACGCTTGGCTCTTGATATTTTGGGCGAGATCACCGGAAAGACCACACCAGACGACATCTTAAATCAAATTTTTAGCGGGTTTTGTGTTGGAAAATAACACTGCCGCTGTTTCACGTGAATCATATGATGTGATTGTAGTTGGCGGCGGTCACGCCGGCATAGAGGCAGCGCTGGCTGCCAGTCGGCTGGGAAGCCACTCCCTTTTAATTACCATGGAATTGTCCGCTTTGGGTCGCGCATCATGCAACCCAGCGATTGGGGGACTGGCTAAAGGTCACCTCGTTAGGGAGATTGATGCCCTGGGTGGCGAAATGGCCAAAGCTACCGACGCAACAGGTATTCAGTTTAAAATGCTTAACCGCTCAAAAGGGCGAGCCGTCTGGTCTCCGAGGGCGCAGATTGACAAACACGCCTACAGCGCCTACATGGTTGACGTGTGTGCAAACCAACCCAACTTAACCCTTTTTGAAGACGAGGCTGTGAGCGTACTGACAAGCAAAAGCCGGCAGATCTCTGGAGTGGTTACGAAAAGCGGGTCTGCCTTCACATGCAAGTCTCTTGTTTTAACCAACGGCACATTTCTTAACGGCCTGATCCATATTGGCGACATAAGCTTTTCTGCCGGCAGGATAGGTGAGTCTGCCAGCATCGGCATAACTGAGTCTCTCGTTGATTTGGGGTTTGATACAGGCCGACTAAAAACAGGCACACCTCCAAGAGTTAAACGCAGCAGTATTGACTTCTCAAAGACGACCCTGCAAAACGGTGATGAGCACCCAGAACCATTTTCATTTACAACCGAGAATTTTTCTCCACCCAACGAAGCCTGCTTTATAACCAAAACCAACAGCGATGCCCACAAAATTATCAATCAGTCGCTGGAGTTCTCTCCGTTGTTCTCTGGAAAGATTAAGGGTGTTGGCCCGCGATACTGCCCCTCGATTGAAGATAAGGTTGTGCGTTTTTCAGAGAAACCCTCCCATCAACTCTTTCTGGAGCCAGAGTGGTCCAATGCTGACCAGATCTATGTAAATGGATTTTCTTCTTCCTTACCTGAAGAGGTTCAGCTTGCCAGCCTTAGATCTATATCGGGACTGGAAAACGTGGAGTTTATTCGGCCAGGCTACGCCATTGAATACGATTTCTTTCCCCCTTCCCAGCTCAAGTCGACTCTCGAGACAAAATTGATTTCAGGACTCTTCTTTGCCGGCCAAATAAATGGCACCTCGGGATATGAAGAAGCTGCAGGCCAGGGTTTAATTGCCGGAATCAACGCAAGCAACTCAAGCAACAACAAAGAACCTTTTGTCTTGAAGCGAGATGAGGCATATCTCGGTGTTCTTATCGATGATCTTATCACCAAAGATACGGATGAACCCTACCGCATGTTTACCTCTCGAGCTGAACATCGACTGCTTTTAAGATATGACAACGCACACTTTCGGCTTACCAAATCAGGTTACCAGCTGGGACTCATCTCAAAAGAAAGATTTAGCGAGGTTGAGAAAGACATCTTGTTAGCGAGAAAGACAGAAACCTTCCTTGAGTCCACTTATATAAAAAAAGAATCTCTAGACAGTCTTGTTTTTAAACAAGAGTCTAAGCGAGAAAATCAATCACTGGCAAACCTGTTGCGCAGACCTCATGTAGAAATTGAACACATCTTCCCGTTATTGCCTGGGTGGATTAAGGAGATCAAGCCCTCGCTTTTAAGTCTTATAGCAACAAACACCAAATATCGCGGCTATATAGAACGAGAAAAACAGCAGGTTCATAAACTGTCAAAACACCAAAACATGCTAATACCAGCATCGCAAGACTATATGGCAATGGCAGCTATCTCCTTTGAGGCGCGACAAAAACTTCATAAAATTCAACCTGAAACAATTGGGCAGGCTTCGAGAATCAGTGGTGTTAGCCCTGCGGATGTTTCGGTTTTGTTGATTTTGTTGAGAAAAAATGTTTCACGTGAAACAACCTGATCTTTTTTCTATCACAAAGGGTTTATATCAGACCCTTGTGGGTGTGGGTGGCGTAGAGCCACCTGCCATACCCTTTTTTCTCCATGCTGGTGTGACGGACCAATCTGTCGTCCTTGTTATGCCAGACAAACCCTCTGCTGAACGAGCCTTGAATGATTTAAACGCGGTTCAGCTCGGGATAGATGTTAGCTTTTTTGGGAAGGACCTGGTTCATGGGGTTGATAGCGGCCAGGCCGGTCTTGCGCTGCGTTCTTTGTTTGAACAAAAACCTGGTGTTTATATAACCAGGCCCTCTGAATTATTAAGTGGCGTAAACAAGCAGTCTTTTGACTTTTTAACTTTAACAGCGGGAAACGACTATTCCCTTAAAGATATTGAAGAAAGACTTTCGGTTTATGGTTTCGTCAGAGACTCTTTTGTTGTAGAGCCGGGAGTGTTTTCGGTAAGGGGTGGCATTCTTGATGTTTTTCCCGGTGACAAAGACAAACCTCTCCGTTTAGATTTTTTGGGCAACACCCTTGAGTCTATCAGCGGTTTTGATCCTGCAACACAGCGCTCAGGGCGGGTTTTTGATTTTATAAATATCTTTCCGGAAAACATCTATTCCTCCGTTGAGCGAGATCCCCTTGTGGGTCGGGTGCCTTCAGGAGTACGCTTTTACCAGTTTAGGCCACTTATCGAGGACTCTGACTCTCTCGCCCTAGCTGATTTGTTGGCAAAAGAACGACCGACAATGAGCGTGTCTCTTTTACAGAAGAGACATGTTGCAGCGGTGGATTTTGATTTTGAGGTTCAGCCGGAGTTCCAGAGAAATCTCGATGCATTTAAAGAGCGCTTACGCGTTTTGAACGAAGATGGATACACCACTTTTCTATGTGCAGACAGTAAAATTCAGCTAGATCGCCTTTCTATACTTTTTGAGGGGTATGCATTTCACCGTCTTCGCTTGTCCTTGTCCTCTGGGTTTATTGATCACAAAAACCGGCTGGCTGTTCTGACGGATCACCAGATTTTTGGCCGCAGCAGAAAACGAAGTGTGGTTCCGCGGGCCTTTCCGGTAAAACCAGGTACGCGAGTTGAGGCTTTTGAAGAGGGTGATCTCGTTGTGCATCTGGATTATGGTGTTGGTCGTTACCTTGGTGTAGACATAATTCCGGTAAACAGGATTTATCGTGAGGTATTGAGTTTAGAATACGAAGCCGGCGATCGAATCTATGTTCCGGTTGAAAAAATGAACCGTGTCCATAAATATGAGACTCACTCAGACTCTCCCGCCAAACTAACCCGTCTGCGGACAACAGAATGGGACCAGGCGAGGCTCAAGACCAAAAAGGCCGTTGACAATTACGCAAAAGAATTAATGGCTTTATACGCAAACCGTTTTGTTGTTGATGGTTTTGCTTTTGGTCCGGATAATGATTTTCAACAACGCATGGAGGCCGCATTTGTCTATGATGAGACAAGCGACCAACTACAAGCTGTTGAAGAAATTAAAAAGGATATGGAGTCTGCTTTTCCAATGGATCGTCTTTTGTGTGGAGATGTTGGGTTTGGGAAAACAGAGGTGGCTATGCGTGCTATTTTTAAGGCGGTAAACAACTCTAAACAGGTGGGGGTTCTGGTGCCCACAACCATTCTGGCTCAGCAACACTATGAGACTTTTCTTGAGCGCTTTAGTGGCTACCCTGTAACAGTGGGGGTTCTTTCCAGGTTTAGAACCGGCAAGCAAATCAAAGAAACCTTGAGTGGTCTAGAAAAAGGACGTCTTGACGTGGTGATTGCGACTCACCGATTATTGTCCAAAGATGTTGTTTTTAAAAGACTTGGTTTGTTGGTCGTCGATGAAGAACACCGTTTTGGTGTAAAACACAAAGAGCGACTTAAAGAAATCAAAACCTCTGTTGACTCGGTTTCCATGACAGCGACTCCTATCCCCCGCACCCTTCAAATGTCTCTTATGGGGGCTCGAGATATCTCAACGCTGAAAACCCCTCCAAAAGAAAGACAGCCGGTAGAAACTCTTGTTGTCGCTTTTGATGAAAAAAAGATCCGAGAGGCGGTCTTGAGAGAAGTTGATCGTGGAGGTCAGGTTTTCTTTGTCCACAACAGAGTTGAGTCTATAGGTCTTATGCTTAAACGTTTGCAGGTCTTACTTCCTGGGGTTCGTTTTGGTGTTGGTCATGGACAAATGATTCCTCGAGAGCTTGAGCGGGTTATGTTGGGTTTTTTCCATAAAGAGTTTGACGTGTTGCTCTCTACCACTATTATTGAGTCTGGCTTGGATATTCCCAACGCAAACACCATTATTGTAAACAGGGCAGATGCCATGGGCTTGTCCCAGCTATATCAATTGCGAGGCAGGGTGGGTCGATCCCATCGAAAAGCGTGGGCTTACTTTTTGGCTCCCAATTTTAATCAGCTAAGCATTACAGCTATTAAGCGGCTTAATGCCCTTGAAAGGCACGCCCATTATGGTGGCGGATATGAACTGGCAATGCGTGATCTCGAAATTCGTGGCTCAGGCAATGTCTTTGGTACCGAACAGAGTGGACATATCTCAAATATTGGCTATCACTTATATACGAGAATATTAAAAGAGACACTGGAAGCCCTGAAAGAAGCCGGAGAGGGCGAGGAACAGGTTTTTCCTGTCCCTGAAAGCACTGTAGATCTACCCTTAAGTCTTCCTCCAGAATACATAGAAGATACAACCGAAAGAATTGCCTTCTACAGACGAATTGCCGACTCAAACACGCCAGTAATTCTGAACGACCTGCTCCGAGAATTAAGAGAGCGCTTTGGACGACCTCCGGAAGTTGTTTTAAACCTTATAGATGTTGCATTAGCCAAAATCTATGGTCAAATAATAGGCCTCCAGAGCTTCATTGTGAAAGGCGGACGGGTGCAGGGTGCTTTTTTACCAAACCATGTGGAACTTGCAGGCCCCAGGATCATTAAAGGTTTGTCCAAAACTTTGGGTGAGACGGGGATTAAAGTAGAGCTTATGAATAACAAAAGCCTAACTTTTATAATCACAGCCCTGGAGAACCAAAACTCCTTGAATCTTCTTAGAAAATTCTTGGAAAGCCTGGAGCGGTCGTATAAATTTTTTGACCAAAAAGATAAATGACAAGTATAATATAAACAAAAGGTTACATTTATTATGTCCCGACTATCCCTTCCCTTCTTTTTCTTAGTTTCAACCCTCTTTGTGGCTTCTTGTGCCAAAATGGATGATACGACACTGGCAACGATTGGAGACAAAACAATCCCTATGGAGGATTTTACCTCAAAAAACCCCGCATCACGCTTTGCTGGTAAGGACAATGATTTTATCGACTCTAAGGTTGATGAATTTGTCAAGAGAGAGCTATTTACGTACGCTGCTTTTGATCGTGGCTTGGACTCAAGCCCCGACATTGTAGAGAAAAAGACCGCGAACGAACTACGCCACATGCTTCAGTATGTCTACGATAAAGACATTCTGGGTGCAGTTATCTCCGATTCTTATTTAAGGGATATCTACGACCGCGGTGGTGAAGAATTAAAAGCCAAACATATTTTGCTGCAGTTCGAAGGGAAAACCCAAAGCCAGTCTCAACGCAGCAAGACAGATGCTTTGGCAGTGATGGGGCAAATCAAAAACCGCCTGTCCAAAGGCGAGTCTTTTGAGGGTTTGGCAAAAGAATTTACCGATGACCCTTCAGGCAAAACCAGCGGTGGTGACCTCGGTTGGTTCGGCTGGGGAAAAATGGTTCCACCTTTTCAAGATGCTGTCTTTGCTTTAAAGCCTGGTGAGATTTCGGATGTTGTTGAGACGGCATTTGGCTTTCACATTATAAAGCTTGAAGAGCGCCGGGAATTAAAAAGGGGCTCTTTTGAAGATGAAAAGCCAGGTTTGACACAGCAGGCCAGAAGAGCGAAGACTGCTGAACTGTCAGAGCGAGCAGCAAGCTTTATTGCCAAGCAAAAAGCCGATGCAAATTTTACTTTAATTACCGAAAACATACACGCTTTTTTTGTGATTTATGAAAAGTCCAGTTTCGCCAACCTGCCAATGGATGAGGCTTTTAAGGGGCTTTCTTTCGCCGCACCCCTTTTCAGGCTAAACAGCAAAGAGTTGGGTGGTGATTGGATTGTTGAAAGGCTAAGTAATATTGAGCCCTCACAAAGGCCGGCCTTTAGGAGTGAAAACCAGTTTGTTTCTATCTTAGATCAGCTTGTTATTCAGGCTTTAATTACTGATCATGGGTTTTCTATGGGTTATGACAAAGAAGAGGCTTTCATTGCAAAAATAAACAGTCTAATTGCTCGTTTTGTATATGATGCCTTCGTGAACAAAGAAGTCAATATAGCCCTGAACCCTGAAGACGATGCGCTCATGGCTTTTTATGAAAAGAATAAGACCGGCAAGTATATGGATAAGAAAAAAGTTCAAATCCGTGAGGTTTTTGTGAAGGATAGCCTTCTAGCCGTAGATATTAAGAAGCGGATTGATGCTGGTGAGGATATTGGTGTGTTGGCTCAAAGATATACCGAACGAAGAGCTGCCAAAGACAACAAGGGTGAGCTACCTCCTTTTCAAGAAGGTCGTTATGGGGTGATGGGGAAAAAAGCATTCTCTATGCAAGAAGGACAGCTGGCTGGTCCAATTTCTCTTGGAAATGGATACTCCGTTTTTCGGGTTGAGAACCACATTCCGGAACAGGCTCGTCCCTATACTGAAGTAAAAGGGCGTGTTAAGTCTGAATTAACAAGCGAGCTTCGCAAGCAGCAGAGCGAGAAGGTCCATAAAGATCTTTTAAAGCGTTATCCTGTAAAGGTTAATTACTCCGGTGTTCGTGATTTCTATGTTCCAGTCAAAGGAAAAGACGCCTAGTTCTGATGTTAAAGCCTAGCCTTATAATTACGTTTACTCTGTTGTTTGGGGTCTTGTCTTGTTCCGGCGATAAAGATGAGGCTCTTGTGGCAGAGGTGAATCACGAACAGCTTTCTCTAGACGAGCTGGTCTTGATGTACCCTGGTTTTATGGGGCTTGACAGCCTGCAAAAATCCTTATTGGCGGAAACATGGATTCGGGAGACCTTGCTTGCACAAGAGGCAGAAAGAAACCTGATCCATAAAGATCCTGTCTTCAGTTATCGTGTTGAAACATATCGCCGTCGGGTTTTAGCTGATAAACAGCTTGATGCTGTACTAAAGAACCGGGGTGGTGTTAACCGGTCTGAGGTTGAAGCCTACTATAATGAAAATCTGTCTTCATTTAGAAGACAAAGTAATGAGTTTTTTGGGTTCCATGTCCTAATGTCTACCCGGGACGGAGCCAGGGATCTTGAGAGAGCAATTGAGAGAGGCGACCTGGAAAAGAAACAGGCCCTTGTAGCTTTGAGGCCAAAAGAGACCGGTCTCTTTAAGGTTGAGAATCTTCTTCCAGAGGTTAAAGAGTACCTTCTTAAGAAAAAGAGAGAGGGTATTTTTGGACCCATCAAGTCTGATCTTGGATATCATCTGGTTGAAGTAAAAACCTGGTATGACAGGGGTTCTCTAAAGAGCCTGGATGAGGTCTGGGAGGAAATTGCTGCGAGGCTTTCTGTAAACCGACACCGAAAAGTCGAAGCTTCTTTGGTTGACAGCCTTAGAAAAGATGGTAGCATTTATTTGAATAAGGCGGTTCTTTACGGGACCCCTGCAAAATAGGTATTTTATGCGTAATTATTCCCTTTTAATAAGTCTCTTTCTCGTAATAAGTGTTAGCGCTCAACAACTGGTTGACGGTGTGGCAGCTATTGTTGGCGAAAAGGCCATTCTGTACTCCGAAATCGACCAGGTAACCCAACTGTTTGCTATGCAAGCACAACTACCTTCTTATGCCTCTCAGGACGCTATACAGCAATTGAGAACAAGGGCGCTAGAAGAGTTGCTTAACCAACAAGTTCTGCTTGAATACGCAAGACAGGAAACTATCGAGGTAGAGGATAGAAGTGTTGAGCTTCAGCTTGAGCAATCGCTCCAGAATATTGAACTACAGTATGGAAGCTTGAATAAGGCTGCTGAGGCTTTTGGGGTGGAAAGACATAAAATTAAGTCCTACTATGAGGACCAAATAAGAAACAATCTCCTGGTTGAACAGGTAAAGATGGAGCTTTTCAGCGATATTAAGGTCAGCCGTAGAGAGGTTGAGGATTTTTATGTTACCTGGCAGGATAGTTTTCCTGATAAAAACCCCCAGGTTGATTTCTCTATTCTCTCTTTGTCCATAGAGCTGGGTAAAGATAAGATGAACCAGCTTTCCGATAAACTCCTCGCAATAAAAGATGATATAATTTCTGGGAATATTTCTTTTGAAGATGCAGCCAAAAAATATTCAAAAGATCCCGGTTCAGCCGCTAATGGTGGTGATTTAGGGTTTGTTGGAAAGGGTGTATTTGTAAAACCCTTTGAGGAGGCAGCTTTTGCTTTGAAGGCAGGTGAATATAGCGGTGCCGTTGAAACCCAGTTTGGTCTTCACCTATTAAAGTTAGGGGAAATAAGTGATTCCCAAGTTCATGTTTTTCATATTCTTCTGATCCCGGAGCCTGATGATTCTGATAGAAAATTAACCGCTGAAAAGATGTCAAATATCCATAACGATATCGTATCTGGTAAAACCAGTCTTGCTGAACAAGTACAACTGTTTTCTACTGACGACTATGTTCGCTCTAAGGATGGCAGAATGGGAATAACAGATATTTCTCTTCTACCGGCTGATATCCATGAGTTACTCCTTAATATTCCCCTCGAAAGCTTATCTATGCCGATATTTAGTGCCGATCAATACCACTTAATTATCGTCCATGAGCGTGTACCTGGTGGCAAAGTAAATTTAACCAATCACTGGCCAGAAGTAGAGAGCATGTCGCTTGAGTTTAAAAAACGTGATCGTTATCAATCCTGGATCAATGATCAACGGCAAAGAATGTATATCCAGATCAAGTAGTGCCCTTCGTATGTCTGATTTAATGAGAGAGTGAAGTTATAAACATTTATTTATCTATTATCTAATTAACTAAGTTATTGTTTTTTATTCCCGTTATAAATATATCTCTTGTTTATCCCCATCATTCACATATTACTTATCCACAATCATGACTTAGGCTCATTATTTAACAATGATGTTATTAAGCGTTTTTAATTACACCATAGACAAACACATATCCACATTATGAATATAGATATCAACATCTATTTATCGTTATGTAAATAGCTATATCTAATTGTTTTTATTATATTTTAAATATTATGATTTAAAGTTATCAACATATTCATTCAAGCTAACTACTACTACTATCTAATATATCATAAACAATATTAGTATATAACCGACCCTTGAGTTCTTTTGTGAATTAGTGTCAAACAGTGTTTATGTGCATGTTTATGCACCTATAAGTGGTATATGAGAGCCTTCTTTCTGTTATTTAGAGCTAAAAGCTCTACCCTTATTATTTGGGCATAAATTAGAAGTTTTTATAAATAATCCATCTTCGTCCCAACAAAGCAATTGTAAGAGCATAGAAGCCAATTAATTTCCTGTCGCTTTTTGGTTTTTAGATACTAATATGCTCTTAATGAGGTGAAATTGAATTCAGATCTGAGACAGAAGATATTAAAAATATTGGTAGTGATCATTACCATATATTTATTCCTTCTTAGTATCAAACTGCTTGGCCATAGTTTTAAGCTGTTTGGAAAAGATTTCGCTGAAGCAATGTTGGAGACAACATCAAATCCTTTTACAGGTTTGATAATTGGTATCGTTGCAACCTCACTTATTCAGAGTTCCTCTACGACGACATCCATTGTTGTTGGTTTAGTAGCAGGTGGTGTTGTTAATTTGGAAAATGCCATACCCATCATTATGGGGGCAAATATTGGCACCACAGTAACAAATACACTGGTCTCTATGGGACATGTTGGTAGAAAGGCGGAATTTAAAAGAGCCTTCGCCGCTGGGGTGGTTCATGATTTTTACAATATCTCTACTGTAATTGTTCTCTTTCCTCTTGAATTAAAATTTCATTTTATTCAAAAAGTATCAATTTTATTAAATAATAAATTTGCTGGCGTGGGTGGCATGAAAATGTTTAACCCATTAAAAGCAATTCTAAATCCCGTTATTAAATTCATTGATAACTTAATTATAGATCTACCCTATAAGGAAATAGTGTTAATGATCATCTCTATCATAGCGATGTTTGTTGCACTTGCTTTCCTCATTAAGACGATTCGATCCCTGGTATTGAACAAAATTGAGATTATTATAAATAAATATTTGTTTAAAAATGATTTCTTAGGGCTTGTCTGGGGCGCGGTTATGACTTTTATAGTACAAAGCAGTTCAGTCACTACTTCCCTGATAGTCCCCTTAGCCGGTGCCGGAATTGTCAAACTGCGTAAAATATTTCCATATACCCTTGGAGCAAATATTGGGACCACAGGTACAGCATTACTTGCTGCACTCGCCACGGGAAATGGAATCGCTGTAACAGCCGCCTTTGCACATCTTACATTCAACATATTTGGTATTGCCATCTTTTATCCATTGAAAGCTATCCCCATCGGAATGGCTGAAAAGGTCAGTAACTATGTCGCCGAATCAAGAAAGAATCTTACTCTATTTTTAGTTGGATATTCAATGATTTATTTGTTACCAATTATGGTAATAATTTTCTTTTAATCTCTATTAAGGTGAAACTATGTGGAAAGAATTGAAACAAATTTGGTCAACGGACAATCTTTTAAATGAAGCCTGGAATTTGACCTATGAGGCATTAAATATTGATGCTGAGATGTTTAATGAGGCCGTCAAGGCCTTATGGGGTGAGAGTAAAAATGCTACACATAAACTTATATTCAAAAAAGATAAACTGGTTAATAAATACGAAAGAGATATTCGCAGGAAGGTAGTCACCCATCTTTCAATTCAAGGTGGAGAAAGCGCACCTGCAGGATTAGTCCTATCGACGATTGTCGTGGATGTCGAGCGAATTGGTGACTACGTAAAAAATATTGTAGACCTGACAGAAATACATCCAGGAGAGTTAAAAGACAGCAAAAAGAATAATCAGCTTTCCGATATTGAAAAAGCGCTAAAAAAGATGTTTATAAAAGTAAAAGAATGTATCGAAGATGGGGATGAGGATATTGCGCTAGAAATGTACTCCGAGACAAAAGAGATAGGAAAAATATGTGACGAAAATATAAATACTCTCATAAAGACAAAATCTTCTGATATAAGCAATTCAAGTGCTGTGGTATATGCCCTCTATTTTAGGTATTTAAAAAGAATCAATGCACACTTAAGAAACATAATTTCAAGCGTTATTAACCCATACGATAGAATTGGCTATAAACCCAAAAGCAAAAAATAAGAATGAATCAAGAAATTAATATCAGAAAAGCAACAGAAGCAGACATAGATGATATAGTTGCTTTTAATCTTGCCATGGCGCTGGAGACAGAAGGATTGCGCTTAAATGAGGCGACCCTATCAGCAGGGGTTAAGGCCGTATTTCAAGACGACAAAAAGGGTTTCTATCTTGTTGCTGAGGTGAAGGGAAAAACGCGAGGCTGTTTGATGATCACTTATGAATGGAGTGACTGGAGAAACGGCTTGTTTTGGTGGATTCAGAGTGTCTATATAGAAGAAGGATTCCGAAGAAAAGGTCTGTTTAAAAATCTTTTTAAGCAAACCCAGACTTTGACCAGGGATATAGAAGAAGTTGTGGGCACCAGACTTTATGTAGAGAAAGACAATATCCGAGCGCAGGAAACCTACCTGAACTTAGGAATGAAAAAAACGAACTATTATCTTTTTGAAGAAAAAAGGTTAAATAAGTAACTCTAGCGCTTGCATTAAAATTGATTTATCCTGCAAACCAATAATTATACCCAAGAACTAAGCACGCCACAAAACAAACACCCCAAAAGGGATAAATGCTTGTTGTTGGAATGTTAGAACGACAGCTATAATCAATACATACAATTATTTCTAGAAGCACATTTCCTGCTTGCAATGGATGGTGACAAAAAGTATCCTGTTTGCTGAACATTAAAGTCAGCAGATTAAGCGGGGTGAAAAGAATGTTTAAACACTTAATTGCATCAGCTGTTTTTCTAACAGCTATTGCATTGTTAGCAGAAGTAAACACAGAGGCAGAAATTGGAATTGATGACAGCTTTTTAGGGCAAACCATTCCTTTGAACCTTTCCTTTTTTGATGAAGACGGCGATTCTATTACGCTTGCCGAAGCTGGAGAAGGAAAACCAATCGTACTTGCCTTGGTTTATTACAACTGTACTTCCATCTGTAATCCTTTTTTGAATGCTATTGTAGATGTGATCAATCAATCCCCCAGAGCATTTCTACCCGGCGATAAATATAATGTCATCGCTGTTAGTTTCGACCCAGGTGAAGATCATGAAATTGCAGCCTTAAAAAAACAATCTTATTACAATCTATTTGAAGGGAAAAACGACATTCCTGAATCTTCTTTCAGGTTTCTAACCGGTGACTCGGCTAGTATTCAAACACTCACAGAATCTGTTGGTTTCAAGTATGTTGCAGACACCACGGGTGGCTTTATGCACGCCTCTTCAATAATTGTACTTTCACCCAGTGGAATTATCTCTCGCTACATTCGCGGGCTCTATTTTTTACCCGTGGAACTTATGGTGTCTGTTACCAATGCAATGGAAGGCAAGTGGGCACCTACGCTTCGTAAAATTGTCAAATTTTGTTTTGTTGAAGAACCAGAAGGACGCGGCTACTACTTTGATTTTCTCAAAGTAGCAGGGGTGTTGATTTTAGGATCAATTATAATCACAATGGTGGTTCTGACAGGCTTGCTTCGTAATAAAAAACCAGCGTTACCGATAAACGAAAACGAGGATTCCTAAGTTATGGAAACAACCGGGAGTAAAAACTATTTAAACAGTCATACCAATTCACGCTGGACCAGTGGTTTTGGGAGCTGGTTCTTTTCTACTGACCATAAGCGGATTGGAATCATGTATGGCATTACCATGTTCTCCTTTTTCTTTTTGGCTGTTTGGATTGGCTTTGTGATCAAGCTACAGAAATTTTATCCCGCATCCAGCGGATGGGAAATAATTCCACCAGAATTTTACGGACAGTATTTTACACTTCATTCAGTCATAATGATTTTCCTTTTCATTGTCCCGGGCGCCCCGGCAGTTCTGGGCAATTTCATTCTACCTTTACAATTAGGCGCAAAAGATGTTGCCTTCCCAAGGGTAAACCTGCTCTCGTTTTGGCTTTATTTGTTTGGCGCCACCATGGCAGTTCTCGGAATTTTGCTTGGTGGGGCAGATACCGGATGGACATTTACACCCCCCTACTCTGTAACAACCAGAACGGTTTCATTTTTCGGAGCTCAGTTTGACTCAGTATCCTGGATGTTAACGGCAGCTTTCATTTTGGGTTGGGGAACCATTCTTACGGGAATCAATTTTATTATTACCATTCACAGAATGAGAGCTAAAGGCATGAATCTTTTTAAAATGCCTCTTTTCTCCTGGTCACTATATGCCAGTTCCTGGATCCAGGTACTAGCCACCCCTGTTGTGGGAATTTCTCTGCTTATGATTGTCCTTGAAAGAATGTTGCCTATTGGCTTTTTTGATCCCAACAAGGGTGGAGATCCCATTCTGTTTCAACATTTGTTTTGGATATATTCTCATCCGGCAGTCTATGTTATGATTCTACCTTCAATGGGTCTTGTGAGTGAAATCATTCCAACCAACAGTCAAAAACCAATTTTTGGCTATAAGAGTATTGCCATTGCATCGTGTAGCATTGCCGGTGTTGGATATTTGATTTGGGCTCACCACATGTTTGCCACAGGAATGTCTAATGTTGCGGCAATAACCTTTTCCTTTTTAACCTTCCTTGTAGCAATTCCCACTGCGATCAAAGTATTCAACTGGATCGCTACGCTTTACAAAGCCTCTATTACACTTACTCCAGCAATGATGTTTGCGCTGGGTTTTGTGTTCAATTTTAGCATTGGCGGGTTAACGGGAATGTTCTTGGGGTCCCTCTCAACTGATATCCATCTTCACGATACAGACTTTATTGTGGCTCACTTTCATTATACCATGTTTGGAGGAGCAGCTTTTGGAATAATTGGTGGCGTTTTTCACTATTTCCCAAAGATGTTTGGGAAAATGTATTCCATGAAACTAGCCAAGGCGACTTTTGGGTTCATGTTTGTTGGTTTTAACTCACTTTTTATCCCCATGTTTGTCCTGGGCTATTATGGAATGCCTCGTCGTTATCACACTTACCCAGACATGCCCATATTTAACAACTTACAACAAGCATCAACAATTGGGTCGTGGATTCTGGTAACAGGTGTAATCCTCATGTTTATCACGTGGATTCATGGTTTACTAAAAGGCAAAAAAACGAATGAAGAAAACCCATGGAACTCCTCTACGTTAGAATGGCAGACGGCTACTCCTCCAACCCTGTTCAATTTTGAAGAGGACCCGGTTGTTACACGTGATCCGTATGATTATGATGCTTTTAGAGAAGAAGTGAAAAACGGAACTGCAAAGGGAGCATCTAATGAGTGAACAAGCATTACCCGTTGAAGTCTTTCATCATCACGATGAAGATGGAACACGCCTAGGTTTTTGGTTGTTTCTTTTTACAGAGCTGCTTCTCTTTGGCGCCTTCTTTATTGTATATGCTGTTTACAGAAACAACTATCTACCAGACTTTAAAATTGCTGCCGAAAGCTTGAATAAAGGAATTGGAACCCAAAACACAATCATCCTGTTAGCGAGCAGTCTTACAATGGTCTTATCGTTAAACGCCTTAAAAGCTAACCAGGTAAAACTGGCAAAAACATTTCTGCTTTTTACCATGGCACTGGGAACAGCTTTTTTGATCATCAAGGGTTTTGAGTGGAACGCAAAATTTGCCCACCACCTCTTTCTACAAACCAGTTCCGCTATAGCTGCGGGTGAAGGATCCCTCCTCTTGAATCCTGGGCCTGAGATGTTGCCAAATGGTCAGGTTTTGTTTTATGGTTTGTATTTTGTGATGACAGGAACCCATGCATTGCATATTATTGTCGGTGGTATCTGGATGGGTATCGTTTACTATTGGATAGCGAAAGGCTCAATCAATCCAGAAAACACAGGCGTTCTTGAACGCTGTGGGCTCTACTGGCACCTGGTTGATCTGATTTGGATCTTCCTGTTTCCCCTATATTATTTGGTTGCATAGAGGACTCTCACATGAATACACACAAAGAAATATTCAACTATCGAACACCTGTAATTGTATTTTCAGCCCTTATCCTTCTGACCCTTTTAACTGTCGCCACATCGTCGCTGGCTTTAGGAGAGACGGGAAGTATTATGCTGGCGATGTTTATTGCGTCAGTTAAAGGGTCTTTGGTATTGATCTTTTTTATGCATCTAAATCACGAACCATTAATCTTTAAACTTTTCGTCGCACTGGCATTTGTAACTCTAGCTACACTGTTCGTGCTCACTTTCGCTGATTATGCTTTTAGGGGAGTATCATGAACAATGGCCCAGCCTCAGTTTTTGTTGAAGAGGTAGATTTTGCCTTCTGGTTTATTACCACCGTGAGCTTAATCTTCCTGGTCTTTATTACAGGCTTTATGATCTTCAGTATAGTTAAATACAACAAAAAGAACAATCCGATACCTTCAAATGTTCATGGTCATACAGGACTTGAAATTGTGTGGACCATTATACCAACAGTTTTGGTGATGCTCTTCTTTTACTTTGGTCTTCAGGGCTTTCTAAAAATGAGAAACGTGCCGAAGGATGCCATGGAAATTCGGGTTGATGCAGGCATGTGGTGGTGGAAGTTCACTTATCCAAACGGACTAGAACAGTCAACCGAACAGGGCTTAACCGTTCCTGTTGATACGCCTATTTATCTTCCTCTTTATTCGGTGGATGTAGTACATTCTTTTTATGTTCCAGCTTTCAGGGTGAAAATGGATGTGGTTCCAAAAACAAAAAACGAAGATCCCAACTACACCTGGTTTGAGGCCAGCCTGGCCGGGGATTATGATTTATTCTGTGCTGAATATTGTGGACAAAATCATGCCCAAATGATCAGCAAGGTTCATGTGCTTTCAAAGACAGACTATGATGCCTGGTACGTGGCTTCGACGAGCAGCCAAGAAAAATTAAAAGCCGAATCTCCCAGAAAAGCGTTGTTGGTTTCAAAGGGCTGTATCGCTTGCCATAGTACTGATGGCTCTAAACTTATTGGACCGACCTTTAAAAACCTCTTTGGTAAAAAAGAATTTATTCTTACAGGAGGAGTTGAATCTGAGATCGTCGTTGATGAGGCATACCTCAAACAGTCAATAGTAGATCCGGCCAAAGATATCGTAAAAGACTTTCAGCCACTTATGCCCCCTCTACCATTAAGCGATAAAGAAGTTGGGCAAATAATAGAACATATAAAAGAATTGTCGGAGTAATTTTTGTCTTTATTGAACATTAACACAAAAAAAAGAAATGTTTAAAGCCTATACAGAACTGTTCAGGCTAAAACCCATAGGGTTAATTTTATCTATGGTTTTGTTTGCTCATTTTTTTGCGTTGGGCGAGACGGGTTTAGAATTTAACTGGACCGCACTTCTTCTTTTACTTGGGACCACAGGCATTGCAAACGCCGCCTCTTTTGGTTTAAATCAATATTATGAACGAGATGCTGACGCAAAAATGGAGCGAACTAAAAACCGTCCCATTCCTTCTGGTAAAATTTTACCAAAGATGGCCTTTGTTTCTAGTTTGGGTTTATTTATCGTTTCCATAGGTTTACAGTACGTGCTCATAAACGGGACGACAGCTTTAGCAACACTGTTGTGTGGCGGTATCTATATTTGGACTTACACGCCCTTAAAATCACGATCAAACCTAAGCACCTTGGTTGGCTCTCTCCCTGGAGCGCTACTCCCCTTTATAGGTTGGTTTTCAGTAACCCAGGGATTCAACCTTGTCATTGTCTGGATGTCACTCATGATCTTTCTTTGGCAGATTCCCCACACGTTTGTCATCATATTCAGATACAATGATGAATTTGCTTCTGCTGGAGGAAAACAACTTCCGTTCGTTATCGGCGAAAAAGCAGCTCTCAGGCAAAGTCTTTGGTACACCCTATACAATATTCCACTGATATTTATACCGGTTTTATTTAAGGTCTCTGGAGGGGTTTATCTTTTTACAGCAATTCTAGCCACATCGATTGCGGTTTTTCTCGTTGTAAAATTTTATCAACAACACAACGAGAAAAGCGCAAAAACCTTTTTCTTCTATATGTTGATCTACCTACCGGTGATATTTGTTGTTATGGCAACGAACAGGGTGTCTTAAAATAAAAGACAAACAGGTGATGGCGTCTCTAGTTGTGATCTGTATTTTAACAAACCACTTTTAACATCTCGCTTTAAAACCACAATATTGTTAGACTTTTGGTTTGCCACCAAGAGATAATTCCCCTTTGGTGACAAAGAAAAATTTCTCGGGCTAATCCCTCCAGAAGATTTATGGCCGAGTAGTTTTAACTCTCCATCCACAAAACTTACACGGAATACGGCGATACTGTCATGACCCCTGTTTGCCACATACAGGTACTTGCCGTCAGAAGAGAGATGGATGTCAGAACAGGTGTTGGGTTCGACATAGTTATTAGGCAAAGCGGAGCAAGAAGCGCCTTTTGTGTAACCACCTTCTTTGTCTCTATGAATGATTGTGATGGTTGAATTCAATTCGTTAACAACATAAAACCATTTGTTGTCAGGATGAAAAGCCAGGTGTCTTGGACCATCTCCCTCGTCAAGATCGAGTGTGATGGGTGTTGAGGGAACCAACTTGTTCTGATCAGGATCAATTCTTGAAAACCAGAGCTGATTTGTGCCAAGGTCAACTGAGATTATATCTTCACTGTTCGGGACAAACCAAGAAGAGTGTGCATGCGGTGCATCTTGACGTTCAGAAGTACCGGCTCCCGTATGTTGCTGTGTATCCAAAATGTCTGAGAGTAGTCCCTGGTCATCTTGTTTTAATAGACAAACATTACCGCCGGTATAATTAGCAGTTAGAATATACCCATCACGGTTAATAGCTACAAAGCAGGGATGGCTTCCACCGCTCGCTTTTTGGTCAATAAGATCAAGCGTGTCACCATTTATAATGAACGACTGTATAGAACCGAGATCATTTTTACCAACAACTTCATTAATAGCGAGGAGAAAGCTTGAATCTTTGTTTCGAGCTAAAAAAGATGGGTTCGTTGAGTTGGCCGCCAGACCGAGATTGGTCAAAGTGCCATCGGCATGAAACAGGAACTTGTAAATGCCTTGACTGTCGCCATCTGTATAGGTGCCTACATAAAAAGGGGAGGGGCTTGAGGATTGACTGTCATTTTGTGTCACGCTGGAGTTTTCGTTCAAGAAGAGCTCTCATCGGTGGCATCGGGTTGATTCTCGGGATTGACTTCAGTTTCGGTGTCACCCGCTTTTTTGCTTAGACGCTTGAGCCGCTTCTCTTCTTTTTTCTTTTTTTTTGCCAGGTCTTTTTGTCTTTTTTCATATTGATAGTTCGGTTTTGCCAAAAGTATATCCTTCTGTTATGGTGTTAAATAGCTAGGGCGAAAAAAGTTAATTAGCGCAGATGCTTTTACTATACAGAAAGAATCTACAGTCAGGCGCTATTGAGAAGGTCAAAAAGAGGTTAAATAACGTAGGAATACAAGAATGCGAAGGTCATTTTCTTTGCCCAAACATAGATCAGCAGAGGATACAAAATGGAAATAACCCGTCACTTTACAGCCACCACATTTATTGTATATAAGGACAAAACATTACTTCATTTACACAAAACACTAAACATGTGGTTGCCCCCGGGTGGTCATATAGATAGAGATGAGCTTCCTCATATTGCTGCCCTCAGGGAAATAAAAGAAGAAACAGGCCTCGATGTGGAATTAATACATGATGAGCCAAGCATTAAATCCGAAAATGCAGTAGAGATCCCAGGCCCCAGGCACCTGCTCTTAGAAAATATCAACCCTTTCCATCAACATATAGATTTGATTTACTATGCAAAAGCAAACACCGATATCGTTGTTCCAGACAAAGGTGAAAGCATAAAACTTGAGTGGTTCAATTCTGAGCAGCTGGAAAACAATAAAGTTGAAAACGATATTCGAATTCTCGGACAAGAAGCGATTAAGTTAATTTCATAGCCCTGACTACAGACAGCCCTAAATTGCGAAAATCTCTCTAACCCCTAGGCGAGTCCCTCTCTATCTTGCTAGCATGAGCCAAGACAACACCAAACACAACTTTAAAGCCTTTGTCTGGCATGCCACCTGGCTGGCCTTTACTTCGACCTTCACCGAAATCAACACCGTGCTTCCCGGAATGATTCTCGAGGTCGGTGGCAACCATATACATGTAGGAATACTAACTGCTATTATGGTTGGTGTTCCCATGTTGACCCAATTGCTTTTTGCTGGGTTTTTAACGCCTAAACCCCAAAAGAAACCATACCTACTGTTAGGTATATATCTTAGGGTCGTGGCGCTAGGTGGCGTGGGGTGGACATTAACGCGGTTTACGGATGTTGACCCGGTGGTCGTTATCTTTTTAGTTTATGGCTGGATGTTGATTTTTACCACTAGCGGCGCGTTTGCCGGTGTTTCCTACACAGATATTTTAGGAAAAAGTATTGCTGGAAAGGTCCGCAAAAAGTTCTTTGTCGTGAGACAATCCTTGGCAAGCATGGGGGTTTTAGTCTCAGCGTTGATCACACGACAAATCCTAAAACACTATGAATATCCGCAAAACTATGAAGTTCTCTTTTTTGCTGCTGCCATTGCTCTCTTTATAGCGTCTTTTGGATTTATCATGCTTAAGGAAAAATCAGTTGCTAGTCGTTTTGAGAGTAGCTCCTTTCTGGAAATTCTAAAATTTATACCAGGCTATATCAAAGAAGACGCTAACCTGAGAAACTTCATCATTGTGAACAATCTGACAGGATTTGCCACAACCCTATTACCCTTCTATGTTGTTTTGGCGAGAGATACATATTCTCTTGAGTTGTCAGATATTGGTAACTTTTTGTTAGTTCAAATTAGCGGTCTGATCCTATCAAACCTTCTCTGGTCGCGAGTCCTTAAGAAATACTCGTTTAAGGGTATTTTGTTAATTTGGATCACTATAGGGGCAAGCCTGCCACTCCTGGCATTATTGATAGCTACTTTTGCTTCTGAACCTGTTTTCTTGCTTATTTTCTTTTTGAGCGGAGCAGCAATGAGCGCCCAAAAAATTGCCCAAGAAGGGGTTTTAATCGAAATCTCTGAAAACGATAACAGGGCTCTATATTCTGGAATCAATGGCGCCTTCAATCTTACCATTGCCCTCTTTCCACTTATTTCAGGATTTGCAATCGCCTGGATCGGTTACGCCCCTGTTTTTATTCTGGGATCACTTGCCATGTTGTCAGCCAGTATTTTTGTAAAAAGACTTCAATGTGAGGTTCATGAGTCATGATTAAAAAAGCTGAGGCTGTAGTTCTTAAGACTTTAAATCATGGCGACACCAGCAAAATAATAACACTGTACTCAAAAGAAAGTGGTCGACTCAAGCTGATCGCCAAGGGTGTTCGTTCACCAAAAAGTAAGTCCGTTGGACTTTTCCAGCCCACCCGACATCTCCAGGTTATTTACTACAGTAAATCTAATTCTGAATTACAGCTTTTTAAAGCCGGAGAACTTATTGACGGTTTTTTTGGTCTTGAAAATGACTTTGACAGGCTCACGCTAGCACAGGTCGTTGTTGAACTTTTAGATCGATCGCTGGAAGACGAAGAACCCCATCAAGCATTGTTTGATTTGCTGGTGAACACACTTAAAAGACTCAGCGAGCCCTCAACAATAACCGCAAACAGCTATTGGTATTTTCATCTTCAACTACTAAAAGAGCTGGGCTTTCGACCACATATTCAGCATTGCTCTATTTGTCAGTCCGTGTTGGAAGAAGGAGCATCCATTGGCCGGGGAGTCACCTCTCTGGAGTGTGTAAAGTGTCACCAGCCCAACAAAGGGTCAACCTTTGTTTCCAGGGAGGTGTTGCTGGCCATGCAAAACATTCTTGATTCAGATTGGGATAGCGTTGGTGAAATTAAGCTCAACTCGTTAGAGAGGCGCTCACTTTGGGATTACATGTGGCGCTATACATTTCACCATATTGAAACCACTCGTGGAATGAAGTCGCTTAAGGTTTTACAACAACTATACGGATAGCCCAGTTATTCTTTAGGTTGAGATGTACCATCTAAAAGAATTGACAACCAGCGGGTTTCCTCAAAACTGGATAGAGCAATCTTCATTGACATGGTAAGGGGAACTGAAAGAATCATCCCCACAGGACCCAAGACCCAACCCCAAAAGAGTAATGACAAAAAGACCACTAGAGTTGAAAGCCCCAGGCCTTTTCCCATAACACGAGGTTCAACAAAACTCCCAATACTCAAGTTGATAGACAGATAACCAAGAGCCACTGCAAGGGAACTCCACGGCCCCAGCTGGATCAAGGCTAGCAGGACCGGCGGAATGGCGGCAAGGATAGAACCAATATTTGGGATATAGTTAAACATAAAGGTTAACAAGCCCCATAAAAGCGCGTAGTCAACACCAAGAATGGTTAGCCAGATCGTGGCAATTATACCCGTACCTAGGCTGGTCCAGGTTTTAATGACCATGTATCGATTAATATTTTCTGTAAAAACTTTAAAGCGCTCTACTTCTGGTGATTCAGAGTGTATAGCCCTCTCAAGTTTATTACCAAAGGTTGCCGCCTCTAGCAGCATGAAAACCACAACGAGTAATATTAAGAAGGTATCACCGAGTAGATTTCCCATGCCGGTTAACAGTTTTGACGTGAGCCGCATGGCAGCTCCGGGATCGATAAATTCCGTAAAAGTTTGATCAGAGATCTTTAAGCCCTTGGCTTCAAAAAAGGACAATAAGTCAATTGTTTTTGCTTTTAAACCTTGCTGATATGCTGGAAGGGAAGCTGAAAAATCGGTTAAGGAGGACCCAACCATAACTGCCACCAAGAACCCGAGGCTAACAATGATAATAATGATAATAATGATAGAAGCCCAAGTTGGAAGTCCCCGTCCTCGGAGCCAGTTAAGAAGAGGGGTAACAATGATAGCGATAAAAAGAGACAACAGAAATGGGATGAGAATATCTGTTGCTGCACGCAAACCAGCAACGACCAACACAAAAGCCGCCAAAGTTAAAAGAAGTCGTTGGGCTCTGTTAAAGCCGATATTTACACCACTGGTCATAAGGACCCCTTTTTTGTAAAAAGTTCATTAGACTCACAAGATACGCTATTTTTATAAAAATACAGAAAATTTAATGAGGGTAATTTGGGATATTAAGCCGGCCAACATTCTTTAAGTGGAAAAGTGTTCACCAAGGATTAATATCAATCCAATGCTACAATACATACTCAAACGCTTTGCACAGTTGGTGCCGGTCATTCTCGGGATCATCTTGTTAACCTTCATCTTGATGTACATTGTTCCTGGAGATCCGGTTTTGTCTATGGTAGGCGAACGATATGACGAGGAGACGCTTGAGTTATTAAGAGAACAATTCCACTTAAACGATCCTCTTTGGAAACAATTTGGTCACTACCTTTGGGGTTTGGCTCATGGAGACCTAGGGGTTTCATTTGTGTCACAAAAACCGGTAACAGATATGATCTTAGAGCGGTTTCCTGCAACAATGCTGCTTGCTGTTGGTGCTATGGTGGTTTCCATTCTGCTTGGAATTTCTGTTGGGATAATCTCCTCCATAAAACCTCACTCGTGGATTGATCGAACCAGCATGGGGTTTGCGCTCATTGGTGTTTCAGCACCAGTCTTTTGGGTCGGTTTGTTGTTGGTTATTGGCGCTCGATATGTAGGGTGGCCCTATCTAACAGGGTATGGATGTCTGCCCTACCTCATTCTTCCGGCAATTACTTTGGGAACCAGAAGCGCTGCGTTTTTAGCCAGAGTTACTCGAGCAAACATGTTAGAGGTTCTATCCCAAGATTATGTTCGTACAGCCAAGGCAAAGGGCCTGTCAAATTTTATTGTTGTGACCAAGCACGCTTTAAAAAACACACTCATTCCTGTGATCACCATCATTGGTGTTGATTTCGGATCTTATTTATCTGGAGCAGTTCTAACGGAGTCCATTTTTAACTGGCCGGGAATTGGGCGCCTGGCCTTGACGGCAATATTAAAACGAGATTTCCCTGTAATACAAGGCGCTGTACTGGTAACAGCCCTGGTTTTTGTTACGGCTAATTTTGTTGTGGATATCTTATATGGCGTTATTGATCCGCGCATAAGAGTTCAAAAGGAATCAAATGCGCGGTAGTATTACCCAAGAAACTCTGCGACAGCTTCGCAAAAATAAGACAGCCCTCTTTGGTTTGTTTCTGGTAGCTCTTCTTGTCTTTACTGGAGTTTTCGCTCCCTTTGTAGCACCACATAATCCCTATAAAGCGGATCTGGATATTAGCCTTCAGCCCCCGTCTACCCAATATTGGCTGGGAACTGATGAAGAAGGACGAGATGTGCTTTCCAGAATAATTTATGGCGCTCGCATTTCCTTAAAGGTTGGCATTATTGCCAGCTCAATATCACTAATGATTGGCGCTCTCCTGGGATTGATAGCAGGATTTTTCAGGGGTTGGATTGAAACCATAATCATGAGATTTACCGATGTAATGTTTGGGTTCCCCGCCCTCTTGTTTATGATTGGCATAACAGCAGCTGTGCCACGGCCCAGCATTGAAGTAGCCATGCTTGCAATTGGACTGGTGAGTTGGCCAGGCATGGCCAGAATCATGCGCTCGCAGGTCCTAACTGTGGTAGATCGTGAATATGTAATTGCAGCACGATCCCTGGGATATTCAAAGTTACGAATCATTTTTAGACACGTACTACCAAACAGTCTTGCACCCGTTGTGGTTGCTTTTACTATGAGTATTGCCGGTGCAGTTATGGCAGAGGCCTCACTTTCTTTTATCGGTCTTGGAGCGCAACCTCCCGAGCCCAGCTGGGGGTCAATGATTGCCTTTGGTCGAGTTCATTTAAGGGGAGAGTGGTGGATTTCAGTTTTTCCCGGAATAGCAATAGCACTCATGGTGATAGGGTTTAACCTTTTCGGTGAAGGCCTGCGTGATGCACTTGATCCCACCATGCGTAGTAAAACCAAGTAGTCAGAAAAGAAGGGAAAAGGGAAGCATGGATATCTTAATGCAGGTCGTTGGAATTTTAGGGGCAGCCCTACTTCTCTTGGCGTATTTCAATAACTCTACCAAAAAATGGACCACACACAACATGGCCTATCAGTTGGCAAACCTGAGTGGCGCATCGTTGATTTGTGTAAACACCTTCTATTTTACGGTTTACGGCCCCTTTATTCTCAATTTCTTTTGGGCACTCATCGCGCTTAATGGAATAAAAACACATTTATCCAGCATAAAAGCTTGATTCGAGATAGAACAGGGGGGGCATAATATGGCACTCAAAGACAAAGGTTTGTATAAAGGGTTTGACCAAGAAATGATCGATCGCTGGAATAAAGAAATCGATGAAAAATATGACCGTGAGAAGGTTTCCAAATCCAGACGCAACCTGAAGAACATGAGCAAAGATAAATTCCAGGATGTCAAAAAAAAGGCGATGATGTCACGCGGGTAATTTCTGAACTGATGAATTAGGGCGTACAAGCATCAGAGGTTCAAGACTGGATAAAGGAACACCATCTCTGGATTGAGAACTTCTATACCTGCCCGGCAGAAATGTATAGTGGGCTTGGGCAGCTCCATATCCAAAATCCTGAGTTCACTGATTATTACGAAAAGATCAAGCCAGGCCAGGCTGTATTTATGGCTGAAGCTATGGGGTATTACGCCGACAACAGCCTTTAAGAGGCGCCTTGCCTAAACAGAGAAACATTTGTCAATAACAGCTTTCTAGGCATTATTTTGTGTTTCAGGCAGGATAAACTGCTTGTCATGGTTTTGGATAAAATGTATCATGTTTGGTGTAAAAAACGTGGGGGTAATAACTGCAGTTGCAGTGACCAAAAACGTAGAAAACCCACATAAAAACAAAAACATGTAACACCCAAAAAAAAGGGATAAATCTTGGCTCAGATATTCCCCAAATGGACGAATAAAGCACCAACATATGTGCTAATAGGCATTATTTTGATTTCCGTAGTTAGCTTTATGCTGATTGACTATTACGCCTCCCCTATGTACACGGATGTTGGTTATCGCCCCATTCAACCCGTTCCATATAGTCATAAGATTCACGCCGGAGACCTTGGCCTGGACTGTCGCTTTTGCCATACAGGAGTAGAGATATCTCCTGTGGCCAGTTTACCGCCAACACAGACCTGCATGACTTGCCACAATATGATCAAACCGGATAGCGACAAACTGAAACTGGTTCGTGAAAGTATCGCGAACGAAACACCCATAGAATGGGTCAGAGTTCACAAATCTCCGGATTATGTATATTTCGACCATAGCGCCCATATCAATGTAGGTGTTGGGTGTGCAAGCTGTCATGGCTCAGTTGATCAAATGGAGGTCGTTACCCAAGACCAGCCATTAAGCATGGGGTGGTGCCTTGACTGTCACCGCGATCCAGATCTACATTTACGGCCCCTCAAAGAGGTAACCAACATGACCTGGTCTGCCCCCGCCAATCAACGAGAGTTTGCCACAAAACAGAAAGAGCTATTCGATATCAAAGCCCCGATTACTGATTGTACAGGATGTCATAGATGAGCAATACTATAGATAACAACATAAAGGGAAAAGCATACTGGAGAAGTCTGGACCATCTCGCTGAAACACCAGAATTCAAAGAGTTGGTACAGAAAGAATTTCCAGAGGGTGCTGACGAATTAAGCAGTCCGGTTTCCCGAAGGAAATTTTTAAGCCTAATGGGAGCTTCTATGGCCCTTGCAGGACTAACCAGCTGCCGTCGACCCGTTGAAAAAATCATTCCTTATGTAATTAAACCAGAAGAAATTACTCCAGGAAAACCTCAATACTACGCAACCAATATGCCTTTTGGTGTAGAGTCTTTTGGCCTTTTGGTTGAGAGTCATGAGGGTCGTCCCACAAAAATTGAGGGAAATAAAAATCATCCTGCCACAAAAGGATCGTCCAACGTATTCATGCAGGCTGAGATGCTCAACCTTTATGACCCAGATCGATCCCAGGTTGTCCTTAGAAATGGAAGTCAGTCTAGCTGGAACGCGTATAAAGCTTCCTGGAAAAAGGAAGCCGAAAAATATTTAGATAATAGTGGTGAAGGACTTGCTGTCCTCTGTGAGAGCTTCTCCTCGCCAACCCTTATGCGTTTATCTAAGGAGTTTTTAAAGAAATACCCTAAAGCTCAATGGGTTGCTTATGATAGCGTAAGTGATGAGAATATTTATCAAGGCCTGAACAACGCCACAGGTTCTATGGCTGCCCCGAAATACAGATTAAACGATGCGAAGGTCATTTTATCACTAGACTCTGATTTTCTACAAATGGAGAGTAATGATATTGAGCACTCCAGGGATTTCGCAACAGGTAGAAGGGTTCGTTCTGAAGAAGATAGCATGAATCGTCTTTATGTCGTCGAGGGAGCATATAGTCTTACCGGCGGTATGGCTGATCATCGTCTCCGCATACAAAGTGGTCAGGTAGCTATGTTCGTCGCTGCTCTGGCAACAGAACTTGGCGCTCAAGGATTAAACATCCAGGCTCCAGAGGTAAATGCAAGCTTTGACAAAAAATGGATCAAAGCAGTTGCTGCAGATCTTATTGCCAACAAAGGGCAGTCTTTGGTTTTGGCTGGAAGACGTCAACCGGCTCATGTCCACACACTGACAGCGCTGATCAATGATGTTTTGAGCAATACCGGAAAAACAGTTGAATATATTGTTAATCCAGATAGAAAAGTATCTGACACAGACGCACTTGTATCGCTGACGAAGAGCATGAAACAAGGCAAGGTTGAAACCCTGGTGATTTTGGGTGGAAACCCAGTCTATCAGGCGCCTTCAGATCTCGGGTTTGCTTCAGCGATGAAGCAGGTTGCCTATTCTGTACATTTAAGTTCACATGTTGATGAAACTTCATCTCTCTCGAGTTGGCATTTGCCACGCGCTCATTTTCTTGAGAGCTGGGGAGATGTCTCAGGCTACGGTGGCGCAGGAATAACACAGCCATTGATTGCGCCACTTTTTGATGGTAAAAGCTCAATCGATCTCATGGCTGATATGGCTTCTGAAGATGATGCATGGGCTTATGGTGCAGTCCGCGACACCTGGCAGAAAATTTTAAACGGCAATGATTTTGAAAAAGGATGGCGCCGGGTTGTACATGATGGTTTTTATGAAGTCAGTCGCGAGAAAACGGTTTCACTTAAAAAAGCTAAAGCCCAAAAGCTTGTCAATGAGAGTAGTTTTGACGTTCCTGTTGCATCAAGTTCGAACATGGAGGTTGTCTTTAATGCCTCCTTTAGAAATCTGGATGGGCGTTATGCCAATAATGGTTGGATGCAAGAACTTCCAGACCCCATCACAAAGGTGACATGGGATAATGTTGCTCTGCTCAGTGTCGGAACAGCCAAAGCCTTAAAAGTAAAAAATGAACAATTATTAAAAATTCATCAGGGCGACACCACTTTGGTTCTTCCTGTTTGGGTTCTACCTGGAATTGCCGAGAACACCATTGTTCTAGAGCTGGGCTATGGTAGAAATATTGGACGTGTTTCCCACGGTGTTGGAACTGATGTAAATGTGTTCCGGAAATCAGATGCCATGTCAATTGCTTCTGGATTCACAGCCGCCAGAACTATTGGACATCACGCCATTGCCTGTGTTCAGGACAATCATGGTCTTGATGAAGAAAAACTCGCAGCTGATGCGATTCAAAATAGGCTGCCAACTATTGTACGTGAAAGCACTATGGCGGATTATCAAAAAGATCCTGCCTTTGCAATGGCTTTTGCCGAAAAAGAAGAGCTCAGATCCATGTGGGTTGAGCATGACTATAGCGATGGAAATCAATGGGGCATGGCTATTGACTTGAATACATGTACCGGCTGTAGCGCCTGTACAATTGCCTGTCAGAGTGAAAACAACATTCCCGTTATTGGCAAAGAAGAAGTGAATAACGGCCGCGACATGAGCTGGATCCGTCTAGATCGCTATTTTAGTGGCGATGTTGATGATCCGGAAATGTTGTTTCAGCCCATCGCTTGTCAGCATTGTGAAATGGCTCCATGTGAGGGTGTTTGTCCTGTGGCAGCAACCACACATAGCGAAGACGGCCTCAATGAGATGGCTTATAATAGATGTATTGGGACACGTTATTGTGCCAACAACTGTCCTTATAAAGTTCGTCGCTTCAACTTCTTCAATTTCACCAAGGATACGCCCGAGATCGTACAAATGGCGATGAACCCTGATGTTACGGTTCGCTTCCGCGGAGTTATGGAGAAATGTACTTTTTGTGTCCAGCGTATCAATGTTGCTAAGATCGATGTTAAGAATGAAGGTCGTGAGCTGGAAGATGGTGATGTGGTTGTTGCTTGTCAACAAGCCTGTCCCACCGATGCAATTGCCTTTGGAAACATCAACGACCCGAATAGTGAGGTCTCAAAGGTTAAAGCGCAGAACCGCGATTATGCCTTGCTGGGTGAATTGAACTTACAACCACGAACGAGTTATGGCGCCAAGCTACGGAATCCTAATCCAGCGCTTGAAACCCCAGCTTAGTGATTGAACCCTTGAAATTAAATGGAACGCTAACGTGAGCATGTTAAACAAAAATCTTAAAAGAGATCCCGGTGCAGCCGAGGCTGTCGGTGGTGATGAATTACTGGTAACCGGCGGTCATACCTTTTCAACCTTGACTGACAAAGTTAGCGGGATCGTTGAAAAGAAAACACCATCTCAATGGTATCTGTTATTTGCCATGGCTGTTTCAGGCATGATGGTCTTGCTGGGCTCTATTGGCTGGTTGGTTTGGGAAGGAACTGGAGTTTGGGGTCTAAACAATCCTGTTGGTTGGGGTTGGGCCATTGTGAACTTTGTATTCTGGGTCGGTATTGGTCATGCGGGTACCTTGATCTCAGCTATTTTGTTTCTCTTGCGACAGCAATGGAGAACAGCCATTAACCGCTTCGCTGAAGCCATGACTATTTTTGCTGTAATCACAGCCTTGGTTTTTCCGGGAATTCACGTTGGAAGAATCTGGCTGGCGTATTACATGTTTCCAATTCCCAACCAGATGTTGATCTGGCCCAACTTTAGAAGCCCCCTACTTTGGGATATTTTTGCCGTTGGGACCTACTTTACTGTTTCCACCTTGTTCTGGTATGTCGGTTTAATACCTGACCTTGCAACCCTTAGAGATCGAGCAACCAACGTAAGAAAAAAAGTTTTAGGTTTTTTTGCAATGGGCTGGAGAGGCGGCAATCGTCAATGGCAGCACTATGAAAAAGCTTATCTTTTGCTTGCTGGTCTAGCCACACCTCTGGTTCTTTCAGTACACTCAGTTGTAGCAACAGACTTTGCAACAAGCATGGTACCTGGATGGCACACCACAATTTTCCCACCCTACTTTGTTGCCGGTGCAGTTTTCTCCGGTTTTGGTATGGTAATGACACTGGCTATTATTGCCCGTAAGATTTATGGTTTAGAAGATATTATCACAGTCAATCACCTGGAAAAAATGAATAAGATCATTTTGGTAACAGGCTCAATGGTTGGCTATGCCTACATGACAGAGTTCTTTATCGCCTGGTATTCAGGCAACGAATTCGAATTCTTTGCATTTATCAACAGGGCGCTTGGTCCTTATGCCTGGGCCTACTGGATCATGTTTTTGTGTAATGTGATCACACCGCAGATCTTCTGGTTTAAAAAAATAAGACGTAGTATCCCGGTCATGTTTGTCGCATCTATTTTTGTGAACATAGGAATGTGGTTTGAACGATTTGTGATCACCGTAACATCATTATCACGAGACTATTTGCCATCCTCTTGGGATTATTACTCCCCTTCCATATGGGACATGCTGACCTTTGTTGGTAGTTTTGGTCTTTTCTTTACCTTTTTCCTTCTGTTTTTGAGATTTCTACCCATGGTGGCTCTCTCTGAAGTCAAGGGTGTCATGCCTGAGGCCGACCCACACAACTACTCGCACAAGAACGGAGGTGCAAAATGAGTAAAACTCAAGGCGTTCTCGCTCGTTTCGCAAATCCTGCTGAACTGATTGAGGCAGCAAAAAAAGTCCGCGATGCGGGTTATGAAAAATTCGACTGTCACTCACCCTTCCCCATTCACGGGATGGATGATGCCATGGGCTTAAAGCGCTCACCCCTAGGATATATTGTTGGAGGGATGACAGTGACCGGGGCTATTGCCGGAATGTCGCTTCAATATTGGGTCGCGGCGATTGAATACCCCCTTGTCATTTCTGGAAAACCTTTTTTCAGTTGGCAGGCATTTTTTATTGTTACTTTTGCCCTGTTTGTCCTGTTTGGCGCTTTTGGATCCGTCTTTGGCATGCTCCACTTGAATCGCCTGCCAAGACTACATCATCCATTATTTTATTCTGAACAGTTTTCTAAAGTCACAGATGATGCCTTTTTTGTGAGCATTGAAGTTGAGGATAGTAAGTTTGACGAAAAGCGAACCCAAGAGTTCCTGGCCTCCATTGGAGGATCAGATGTTGAACTTGTGGCTGGCGAGTAAGGAGTTGATGATGAAAAAAACACAATCCCTTACAAAAGTCATCTTGGTGCTCAGCCTTGTAATTTTAATCGTCTCCTGTGGTCGAGGTGAGTTTTCTGAAAAACCACCTATTCATCTAAACCCAAACATGGATTCACAGGAAAAGTATAAAGCTCAATCCGAGAGCAACTTTTTTGCAGATGGATCCAGCATGCGGACGCCCGTAGTGGGAACTGTGGCCCGTGGAGAATTGCGCGAGGATGATGCCTATTATCGCGGTAAGGACAGCAGGGGCGATTTTATCAATAAAGCACCCATGGATTTCACTGACGAAATGGCTGAATATGGAAAAACAAGATACGATATTTACTGTGTTACCTGTCACGGTGTGAATGCTGACGGAAAAGGTAAGATCCTTGAGTTCAAATATCCTATTCCTCCAGCAGATTTTCATGCAGACAGAATTGTAGGCTTGAGTGATGGACACATGTTTAACGCTATAAGTGAAGGCTGGATGAATATGCCTTCTTTAAAGGCACAAGTATCCGTGGAAGATCGATGGGCGATTATCAGCTATATTCGATCAATCCAAAAGAAATAAGGTTTCGAGTAGATTATGAAATTTGATAATAAGACTTACATGTTATTAGAGACCGATTCTTTTGCCAAGAAAGCCTTGATGGCAGGAGCCGCTGGAATTCTCCTGTCGCTCATTGGTGCCTTCATGGATCACGCACAATTTTTCCAGGCGTATCTCACCGCCTTTACTTTTTTCACCACCATTTCACTGGGTGGACTTTTCTTTGTTTTGATCCATCACATTACGGGCGCGTACTGGGGAATCGTAATGCGTCGTGTTGCCGAGAACCTGGCCTGCACGCTTCCCTTAATGGGCTTTTTCATGATTCCACTTTTCTTTGGGATGCATGACCTGTTTCACTGGTCGCACGAAGAGGCTGTTGCCCACGATGCCATCTTACAATGGAAAGCACCCTATCTCAACGTGACCTTCTTTATCGTTCGTAATATTGTTTACTTTTTAATCTGGGGTTGGCTGGTTCGTGGTTTACGTAAACTATCCATCGCCCAAGACAAGGGAGATACAGAAGCTCTTGGTAAGATGCGTCGAATGGCCGCAGGAGGTACACCTCTATATGCTATCACAGTAACCCTGTTTGCCTTTGATTGGCTTATGAGTCTTGATCCCCATTGGTATTCTACCATCTTTGGTGTTTATATATTCTCCGGCGGTTTTCTGGGTGGCCTAGCTCTACTCTCGATCCTGGCAGGCTATTTACGCAACAATGGTGCTGGTCACATTATTACAGCAGAGCACACTCATGACTTTGGAAAGTTTCTTTTCGCCTTCACCGCCTGGTGGGGTTACATCGGCGGTGCACAATACTTCCTGATTTGGTATGGCAATATCCCTGAAGAGACCATATGGTTTCTCCACCGCTGGGAGCACGGCTGGAAAGAAGTCAGCTTATTTCTCATGCTCTTTCATTTTATTGTGCCTTTTGTTGTTCTCTCATTCAGGGCCGCAAAACGAATTCCCATTATGATTTTTGGCATGGCAGGCTTGTTTCTTACCATGCATTATGTAGATCATTTCTGGTTGGTCAACCCCGTTTTTAATGATCACCACTTTCACATCTCCTGGATGCACATAACGGCTGTCTTGGGAATCGGAGGTATTTATCTGGGCTTCTTGTTTAAGAAGATGGGTGGCGCTCCAATTATTCCCACGAGCGATCCAAAACTGCAGAAATCCATCGACCATACTGTTGCATAGTTTCTCAAACAAATAGCTTAAGAAGCCTCAGTTATTCTGGGGCTTTTTAATTTGATAGATGTGTTCGCAAAAACCTGGAGACTTGTGGTAAACAACAAGAAGCACGAATATCTTTCCAGCTATGAATTCACTAGACCTAAATACAAACTGGAGCAAAATTCAAAGACACTTTAACCGAAGCTTTGCCAGTAATTTCCATGTTTCAATTGCTTCTGTTGATAAAGATGGTCGACCGATAAACACACCGATAGGCAGCCTTTTTCTGAATAGAGATCAAACGGGCTTGTATTTTGAAAAATACCCAACGAAACTACCCAAATATGCTAAAGAAAAACCAGAGGTTTGCATCCTTGCTGTAAACAGCGGTGTTGTATTCTGGCTAAAAGGATTATTAAAAAAAAGATTTGATGTTTATCCAGGGGTTCGACTATATGGTGTTCTGGGTGACACAAGAGCCCCTACAGAAATTGACACAAAACGGCTAAACAATCGCATGCGTACGACCCGCTGGCTAAAAGGGAATTCATATCTTTGGGGAGACATGCAGACCATTAGGGTGGTGACGTTTACAAAGGGTGAAATGATTCAACTGGGAAACATGACCAAAAACCTGAGTTAATAAACATCCAATCACAAGCTCGCTTTATATAAAAAGAAAGCCACCATTGCTGGTGGCTTTCTTTTTATCAATTCAAATTCGTTAAATTAGAATTTGTAGTGTACTCCAAACTGCATCTGCCATTTAGAGAGAATTGATGTATCGTCGACATAAGAATCCGTTAAGTCAGTATTGAAACTGAAATAAGGTACGTTGTTCGCATCAACACCATTAACGGTAATTGGATTCCAAGTGGTTGACAATTGACGGACACCCCAGGCGGAGCTGATCATATTGCCAAGATTCATAACATCAAGTGAAAGCTGAATGTTATGATCACTACCAGCCACATTCAGACTTAGGTCTTGAATGAATTTAAGATCTAACTGAGAGAACCAAGGCAACATAGCGCTATTACGTTCGGCATAATCGCCACGACGTGTGCTCAGATAGTCATCCTGCTCGATAAAGGCGTCCAAGGCTGCCCATTGAGCTGCAGCATCTGCGGCTACTGTTCCAACCCCGTTCGCATCAACGGTTCCAAAATGGATATCGCTGGCATCTGAGGGAACATAGAGCAAGTCGTTATTCGCAATGGCATCTCCATTGAGATCTCCGGCATAAGTAAAGGAATAACGATTACCAACGCCTGTTTCAAAGAACAGCGCCACGCTGGAGTTCATGTTTCCATAACTCTTAGAATAGGTAGCCGAGGAAATAACTCTGTGCTTAAGACCATAACGAGAATGTGAGAAAATGGCACTATTAGGGCCATCTACGATAGCATTTCTCTGAAAGGCATCAGCAGCAATTTCAGCTGGAATTGAAGTCAAGTCCTTTGAGGTGATGTTGGTGTATGAAACATTAGCCAACAATCCAAAGTCAAATTCTTTGGCAAGCTTTCCAGTAAACGAGGTCTGGTGTCCTTCATCTGTGTTATCCAACACTATAGCGCCAGCATCCAGGAATGTATTGGATACGCCAGCAGCTGAGTAAATGTTGACCTCATTAAAACCAGCGAACATTGGTCTGGTATCACCTGTTCCTGACAAAGCGGCAGAAGGTGGTAACATGTTGTAGTTACGATGGACCACGGCATTCAGGTCTTTAGAGTAAATTGCTTCTAAAGATGCTAACCAACCATCACCAAAAGCTTTATCAACGGCGATATCATTTTTCCATACTTGAGGATAATTGAAATCATCAGCCGTCGTGTTGATCTGAAAAGTATACCATGGATAGAGCTTGGCATTGGAAGCCTGGTTGCCTAACCATACAAAAGGAATGCGACCGGTAAAGATTCCGGAGCCACCTCGAACCTGCATGGTTTTATCGCCATAAACATCCCAATTGAATCCAAGCCGTGGAGCAAACAGAGGTTTCCCTGAGGGCCATTCGGCAGGATTAACTGTGGCAGGATCACCGTTCTCATCTACCCAACCATCAAAATTAGTGATTGCAGTATCTTCTTCGATCTCATTGAGATAGAGAGGAAAATCAACCCGAAGACCAGCGGTGATTTTCAGGTTATCAGAAGCCCTGAATTGATCTTGTGCGTAGACACCAAGCTGACCAACATCCACATAAGCCCAAGCATAGTCATTTGCTTCAGCGGTAGCTGCAGCAGCATTGAAATCAATTCCAGTATCATCATTATTCAAGAAGTCCTGAAATACCAGGGATAATAGAACAGGTTAAATGAGTTGTCAAACTGCAACACCTCAAGGTTAACACCGGCTGTTAGCGTGTGTTTATCCATATAGTAAGTCAGGTTGTCAGTAAACTGAAAAACATCCTGATAGAGCCTATTGTGTGTAGAGAACATTTCTGAACCCATGGAGATTGCTAGATTTCCACTTCCGTCAAAAATATCAACCACAGGCCAACCAACTGACTTAGGCTCTCTTTCATCTCTGAACATGGTATAGCCAACCAATAGTTTGTTAGCAAGTTTGTTAGAGAAACGAGAATGAAGTTCTGCCACATAGGAGTTAATCTTATTGAAGATTCTATAAGAAGAGTTTTCAAAAGGAAGTCTATAGCTGGTAGGACCGCGACCAATAATAGCTTCTGGGTGAGGCAGGATATCTTTCCATGAATCCAGATAGTTGTAGCGGAATGTCAAGTTGTGTGACTCATTGATATTCCAGTCAATCTTGGCCAAGAGCTTGTTGTTAAAAGTCTCATGGTTGTAACCCTGATATTCACCAGGTTCATAACCCCAGTACTCACGGAGACGAGCCTGAACCAATGCAATTGAATCTGCAGAAACAGATGTAACGTTTGCACCTGTTGATCCATCATCAGCAATAAAACTGTGGGCAAGCTGGTCACGACGTTCAGCTTCAATATTGACAAAATAGAACAGCTTGTCTTTGATAATTGGACCACCTAGAGAAATACCACTTTGATTGGTTGAGAAATCAAGGTTCTCAACATCTGCATCACCCACCTTGGTTCCCACCATCGATTCATTTCTCAGGTAGTGATAGACTGAGGCCTGGAATTCATTGGTTCCGGATTTGGTCACAGCATTTACACCAGCACCGGTGAATCCACCTTCACGAACATCAAAAGGAGCGATTGAGACTTGTACTTGTTCAATAGCATCCAGCGATACAGGTTGTGCATCTGTTTGGCCACCGGGAACAGCATAATCCAAACCAAAAGGATTGTTAAAAATAGAGCCATCCAGAGAAAAGTTATTGTAAAGATTATTACGACCACCAAATGAATTCCCATCACTTTCAGGTGTCATACGGGTAAAATCTTTTGTGCCTCTGGAGATAGTAGGTAGAGTAGCAATTTGCTCTGAATTAATACTGGTTTTTGATCCAGTCCTGTTCGCATTGATCTCACTGTGTTCAGCTGTAACAACCACTGAACCCATTTCCATGGCTTCAACTTGCAGCGTGAAGTTTTGAGTCTTTTCAACGTTTAGCGCGAGGAAGACATCTTCAGCTTTTTGCTCTGAATATCCGATATAGCTCACGGTTAATACATATGGGCCACCAATTTTCATGTTGGGGATATAATAATATCCGTCCGTCATGGTTGAGGCACCGTAAACCCTTCCCGTAGGGAGATGTTTGGCGATGACATTTGCACCAACCAAGACATTTCCATCAGCATCAGTTATTTTCCCATTTACTCCTGCTGTTGTAACACCCTGACTGTACACCAGCCCGGTTAAAACGATTGAAACAATAAACACCCTCATGAACACTCTCTCCAAAGATGCGTTCATCTTCTTCATGCTGGAACCTCCTTCTGTTGTTAATCATTAATTAGTCACGGAATGTAGAGAGGTATTTATTAAAAACCATCTTATAAATCAGTCAGATTCTACACGGTGAACTAAGGGTCTTTTGGTAACAACACCAGCAGCAAACTAATTAGAAACAATGGTTAGCATTTTCACACAGGTCATGGTTATACAGCCTTAAATATTTTAACAGCAGTTTGGCAGGTTAATAATTATCAATGACAAGATCCAGAACCATGATTAACAGAACAGTTGCACACCCGTGTTATAATCTATAGTTTCATAAGACTAAAATAGATAGATATCGTTGAAAGGATAGAAATGCGCATAAAGAATTTTTTAATTGCTGTAACCTTAGGACTCTTCATTATTGGTTGCGCTGAAAAGGAACCAACATACCCCTGGATTTCTGACCTGGATACCAAGATGGAGGCTAACGGTAAAATAGTTGGTTACGAAGTTTCCGCCAAATGGTGAGGCTCCTGTAATCGGCTGGACGCCGAAACATTTATTGACCCTGCACTCATAGCATATGCCTCTGAGAATTTTATTTCTTATCGTGCTAACTCAGATTCCACTGAAGGAAAGGAGTTGAGGGAGCAGTTCAACATTCGCGCGATACCGACCTTTGTTTTTGTAGATGAAGAGGGTTTTGAGATCGACCGCATTCTTGGCTTTTTACCACCAGATGAATATCTGGCTGAAATGACCCGTATCCGCAATGGAATTAACACGGTTCCCGACCTCTTAAGTCGCCTTGAGGCAGACCCTGAAAATGCTGCCCTGTTGATGACTCTCGCAGAAAAAACTGAAGCCATGAGTGGACTAAAGGCCGCCATGAGCTATTGGGAGATTTTATTTGGAATGCAGGACATAGAAGCCGGTACTCGCTCCATGGCTGGCTTGAAGATGGCCCTATTTCATTCCCAGGAAAACAATAACCCTGAGACACTGGTCTCATTTATAAACAATGAAACCAACACTGAGATTCTTCCTGAGGCATATAACGCTTTACGTAATTTTCATCGTCGGGCAAAAGATAAAGCTGCAGAAGCAGAGACATATCGTCGCTTTGTTGATTTCATGTCTGGTACCCAGCAAGAAACGTCAGGTTTGTTGAATGGTTATGCCTGGAGAATGACTCAACTAGAGCTGAACCTAGAAAACGCACTTGAGCGAATAAATCAGGCCACAGCCCTTTTCACGGAAGAGGACACTCCTCGTGACAAAGCCCAAATCTTGGACACCAAGGGTGAGGTTCTCTGGAAACTTGATAGAATCGATGAAGCTGTCGCAGTAATGGGTGAGTGTATTGCCTTACAGCCAGATGATCCCTACTACAAAGAACAAAAGGCTAAATTCCTGGGGACAGATTAAACTTTCCAGATCTTAAATAAGCGGGATAACAAATCTCATCTAGATAAAAAAACGCCCCGCAATCGCAGGGCGTTTTTTATTATTGCTCTTGAACCTTTTTAGAACGAGAAACCAGTTTCGATACTTGTCTGAGCCACAACCTCACCAGAATCAGGATTTTCGGTATCAATTGTTCCATCACCGTTGATGTCGATATAGCTCTGGCGGAAGTCCCATGTGAGGGTTGCGCCACCACCAAGACCGATAGTGACCTGGTAACCCAGAAGAGTTCCTTCGCTAACAATCTCAAAAGGATCATCGACATTCATCCGCAAGATATATGCATTTGCCGCCTCAACCTTCGGAATTAGACCAGGTGCCAGACCAATAACGCCCTGAATGCCCTTTACTTCAGAACTATCAGAGGTCATATGTTGATAACCAGCCTGGATATTGACCACATTTAGGATATTGGCGCCAATGCTACCAAACAGACCCATCATTGAGGAGTTGTCATATAGTTTTTCATATCGAGTTCTTGGTGTTAAGCCAAGACTTCCGCCATAATCAACAAAACCGACACGTTCGAGATCGTAGTTTTTGTCGAATAGACCATAAACAAAATTTCCTGTCGGTGTTATACGAAACTCAAGACTGGCGGTAAGAAAACTAAAAATCTGAGCACGTAAACCTGGAGCAGTGGCCCCAAAACCATATTCTATCTTCTTTTGTGCTAAGTTATCGTTTTCATCAAAATAGTACATTGAGTCTGCAGTACCAAAATACTGACCTGCTTCTGCAAAAAGAACTAATTTGAATTTGTCCATTGACAAGATTGGATAGGCAACATCAAAACTTACACCACCGACAGTGCTAGGATTCTCACTTATGTCAAAAGGTGCAGGATCTCTGGTTATAAAGTCATCCCAGTTTCTTGATGGGTCAGGCGTGTAATTATCTGTCTTTCCATCACCATCGATATCCCATTCGTCCGGCGAGTTGTCAGCACGTCCATCGCCATCTGTATCAATGGATGCATCCGCATCATCAGGAAAAGCATCTACAAGGTCCGGTATATAATCACCATCTTCATCTTTTAAGCCAAGGTACTGATTATTATCAGCAACAACGGTTGCTCCAAAAGCCAACTTGCCCAATGAAAAGGTCCCGCGTAAACCTAAGAGACCCAGGCCGTTGCTTTCGCCACCAAAAGAAAACTCTTTATAGTTAGCAATAACGTTTTCTATACCAAAGTTACCAACCTTAAACCCAATATGATGACCTGTTTTACGAACAGAGGGATATTCCATCATATTTGAATAGCCATTCATAAATAGACCATAACCTAAAACAACATTTTCTAGCGTTCCGACCCGAACAAAGAAAGGATCGCCTTGTTCGCCCCAGCGAACATACATAATTTTGTCGACGATATCTTTAGCTTCATTCCACTCTTCATCTCGCATGTTTCCATCTTGATCCATATAGATAACGATATCAAGACCGATACCAAGCTTGCCAATTGAAATATCAGGGCGTAAGGCAATTTGGTTATATAGTTGTCCATCAATTGTTACAGCTCCAAGTGCACCATCCATTGCCAAGGCATCTCCGAACAAGCCGCCACCTTCTTCGGCTGCCTCTTCACCCTCAGGTTCTGGTGTGGTTGTTCCAGTAGTTGATGGTGGAGGTGCCGGAGCACTGGTCATCGCTTGATCATCTTCTATGACGCCATCATCGCTTGCAAGTTCTTCTTCAACGCTTGTTGAATCCGCAACAATCTCTTCTTCGGTTTCACCTTCGGGTTCAGCTGCCCCGAGGTCTTCCGGATCTTCTGGAATTGTACCCTCTTCTGTAGCTCCAGTTTCAATGTAACCATCGCTACTAGAGTTAACCGTTTGACCGGCACCAGCTGTGCTGATCATGCCTGTTAAGTTGTTCATAACATCCACGACACCTTCTAGAACAATCACCTGGTCTCCATTGTCAGGATCGGAAAGAGTCCAGAACTCGGTCCCTTTAATAGAAGCCACTGAGGTTGGTGTGTGAAGTTGAAAATCAAAGCCTGCCCCCTTTGAATATTTTGTAAGCGCTTGGCCGTAATCCAGGCGAACATGGTATCCTGAGCCGCTAAGGTCATCAACCATGGAGACGGCCACCTCTGTATTTTCTCTCAACTTGACCTGGCTTTTATCATCAAGAAGCAACATGACGGCAAAACCATCATTGACTTTGATCTGGTCATTGTTCTCGAGAATGGTACCCACGGTTACAGGATTATTATACGCTAATTCATCAGCCTTCTGTAGAAGGACCTCCCCTTGAACCTTGGAGACAATGGCAACCTTTTCGGCATAAACGCCACCCACCAAAATCAGGGCAAATAGTAAACTGGTAACAATATTTTTCATTAGGGATATCCTTTTTTATATAATGGTTGTTCTTTTACCTCAGTGCCGAATTTAACAAACTGACCAGTACCACCAAGCATTTTCCTCACGAGTATAAGGTTCTAGGGGCCACAGATTTAGGACGAGAAGAGGGTTAAAAACAATACTCTGAGCACACCTAGCGGCCCTGGGATCAATACTGAAGCAAAAAGTGGAAGTACACCTCATCACCGACAATTTTACTGTCTATGGTTTTAAAAACCGGGGGTTTGATGGTGGACATGTTGCCAAAAAGGTTTGGAGCATCAACTTGACCCATAACTTTGGGTGTTACGGTAAGAAAAAGCTCTTGTAGGATTTGAGCCTCAATCAGTTGTTGAAGCACTTGACCGCCGCCCTCCACCAGGAGGTTGGTAACGCCTTGTTGTTTGATATGATCTACAGTCTGGACAATGGTGCTTTTTTGATTGTTAAGATGTATGAATTTAACCTGGGCTGGAAATTCTTTTAAAAACAAACTTGGTTTGGCCCCGGTGAAGATGCTCACGGGAATGTCAGTGCGTTGAAATAGGTCAGCGTTTGGATCAAGATCAAGACTATGGCTCAAAATAAAATGATGCAGTTGGTGGTCTGCCTTATGTCCATGGTGAACTTTTGGCCAAGCCCGGAAGGTGCTGGCGCCGAATAGAACCCCATCGGCGGTATCACGTAGAGATTTTAAATGGTCAAGGTCATACCTGGAACCGATAGAAACAAACTGCTCCACATTGGCGGGTCCAATCTTTCCATCCAGGGTGCTGGCCATACAGGCGAAGACTCTCACAAGAATACCTCCATGCTTACAACATAGAGACAAAGGCTTTTTAGCGAAAGAAAAACTCAACATGTGATTTGTTTTTTGGAGAACCCCGTGTAATTTTCTGTTTCATGAAACGCAGCGTCCTTATTACAGTGTTTTTGTTCATGCTTTCAGCGTGTGAGCTCTTCACACCCCGAGAACCAGACCCACCTATCAACATTTCTGACCCCTATGCCTGGAAGCCACCCACCTCACCTGAGATCGTGCTGGAGAATCTCGCTAACGCTTTCCCCGCTCATAAAATCAATTATTTCTTGGACGTGCTAAGCCAGAGCGAAGAGGCGGGGGTGGGCTTTACCTTTATTGCTGATCCAGGGGAGGCTAGCTTACAGGGAAGTATTTTTGATGTCTGGGGTTATCCTGAAGAAGAAAAGTTTATCACACAATTATTTCAAATGTTAAGTGAGGATGGTTTTCAGAGATTAGACTGGTTCGATGATCAATTAAATCCTAATGGTGATTATTATGAAATAGTCGCTAACTATCAACTGTCCCTCGCCTACTCTGAGAGTGGTAGCGCTTTGCCCTCTTTGCTGAAAGGACAGGCGACTCTCACTATTATTCAAAACGCAGATTTACTTTATGAGATCTCAAGCTGGCAGGACTTTGCCGCAGATTCCCTGGCTAGCTGGACAGAACTCAAAGCTTTGGTTCAGTAAAACATGGACAGAATAATCACTGGAGCATTTATCTGTGTTTTTCTTGTGCTGACCATGGCTGGATGTTGGAATCCATTTGCGCCTACTAAAGGACTCCTAGACGGGGCGATAAGTCTCACATTAACTGAACAACGCACTCCAGACGAAGTGCTTCAAAACTTTCGCTACGCCTATATTTACAGAGACAGTCTGGTCTATAGCGAGCTCTTTGACACCAGCTTTATCTTTCTCTACTATGATCCAGGCATTGTTGGCGTGGGTGGCTATAATTATTGGGGAAGAGATACTGAGTTGCGAACAACAGGTCGTCTTTTTCGCGCCGTTGACCACTTTACCCTGGTTTGGAACGCCACCACTAGACAGGACACCTCCCAAAATGGAGAGATTAGCATTACAAAGAGTTTTGACTTGTCAGCAGAGGGGTTTACACCCATTAAGGGGAATGCTGTTTTTGACTTTGTTCAGCATTCGACATCCGGAAAATGGAAAATTAAACGATGGCAGGATGAGTCATTCTTTTAGAGCCTAAAGCTCAAGGTAGCATGGTCTGTATTTGACATTGCATCACACCACAATAAATTCAGGGCAAACAAGTAAGGAAATCACATGATCGTTTTGAATAAAAAATTTCATTTTTGTGCTGCACATCGTTATGGCAATCCCGCTTTGAGTGAAGCTGAAAATGAAGCCGTTTTCGGAGAGGATCTGCGTCTACATGGTCATAATTATGAGCTGACAGTATCATTAACTGGAGAGGTGAATCCAGCGACCGGGTTCTTAGCAGATCTGGGGCACGTAAAAGACATAGTAAAAAGGAATGTTATCCAGAAGGTGGATCACTCTCAAATAGATATCGATATTCCCTGGTTTAAAGGGAGGCAACCCTCAACCGAAAATATGGTCGTTTGGATCTGGAATGAAATTGAGAAAGATCTTCAAGGAGCCAAGCTTTATAGAATTCGATTACAAGAGACACCGAGTATTTATACTGATTATTATGGACCACAATAAGTGACAACGAACAATAATCCATCTCCAGAAATAGTTCAACGCAGAGAAAGAGTCTTTCTTCTGCTGGCTGGTATCTTTCTGGGAACCCTGGCCATGCTCAACATCTTGGGCATTAGCCGATTTATAAAGTTGTTCACTTTAAATTTTGACGGAACGGGAGACATTGTTTTTGCCGTCGCTGTAGGCGTTCTTCCTTATCCGCTAACATTTTTAGCAACAGATTTGATTAGTGAGCTCTACGGACGGAAACGAGCTAACTTTGTAGTCTTTGTTGGCTTGATACTCAACCTGTGGGTCATCTTTATTATGTGGCTCGGAGGTGTTATGCCAGGATTCGAAGCGTTGACCCCTGCAGGTGACATTGCCCGAGATGCAGCAGGGCGATTACCTATATTCTACGAGGTCAGGGCCTTGACCTTTGGGGCGGTAACAGCTTCCATGATTGCTTATCTGGCAGCGCAGTTTGTAGATGTCTATATGTTTCACTTTTGGAAGAATCTTACCAAAGGTAAGCATTTATGGTTACGTAACAATGGATCAACTATTGTGAGCCAATTGGTTGACACTGTGGCTGTTATCATGGTGACACATTACTATGCACATGCTTTACCGGTTGATGTTACCAAACCTATTTTTAACCAGCTGCTCATTTTTATTGTGTCCGGCTACACCTTTAAATTAATGGCCGCTTTAATTGATACTGGTCCTTTTTACCTGAGTGTGCATTATCTTTCACGCTATCTACAGGTCGACCCCATGGCGGACCATGATGGAGATAAATTGACCACCTCACAGGAGAAATAATGAAAGATTTAAATAAAATTGAAAAAATCACCCATCAACTTTTAACTGAGATTGGTGAAAACCCTAACCGAGAGGGACTTCTTCGAACCCCTCACCGTGTTGCGAAGGCGTGGAAGTTTATATCTAAAGGATATGATCAAAGCCTGGAGGAGGTCCTCAACGATGCTATTTTTGAGGATGAATGCTCAGAAATGGTGGTAGTGCGTGACATTGAATTCTTCAGCATGTGTGAACACCACATGCTGCCCTTTTTTGGGAAAGCACATGTTGCCTATATTCCCAGAGGAAAAGTGATTGGGCTTTCAAAAATCCCACGTATTCTTGAAATGTATTCAAGACGTTTACAGATACAGGAGAGAATCACCCATCAGGTGGCCCAGGCCTTGAATGATCTACTGGACCCAGCTGGTGTTGCAGTGGTTTTAGAGGGACGTCACCTATGCATGCAAATGCGTGGTGTGGAAAAACAAAACTCCTTTGCTACAACCTCTGCCATGCTAGGTGAATTTCATGATGAAGCAGAAACCAGAGCGGAATTCTTGAGTATTATTAGTTTAAGAAATTTATAATCCTGCGAACATTCAAGCAGGTGCAAGACTATAAGAACCATACTAACCAATAGAAGAGAGCGATAATGCCCGAGAAGCTAAAAAAGCTATTTAAAGATCATTTTAAAGAAGAGGTAACAGACCTTACACCTCTGGCAGCCCACGGATCAAACCGTGAGTATTTTAGGATCACGAACTCAAACAGATCAATTATTGGCTCCAAGAACCAAGACCGCCTTGAGAACGAAGCCTTTATCTCCTTTTCAAAACATTTCAAAAGCAAAGGCTTAGCTGTTCCAGAGATCTTCGCGGAAAAACTGGATGATAATATCTATCTACAGCAGGACCTGGGAAACGAAACCCTGTTTGACTATTTGTTGCGAGTTCGTAAAGGGAAAAAAGAATTCCCGGATGAATTGCTTAAAGCCTACGAAAAGGTGGTGGAGCGTTTACCGGAATTTCAGATCAAGGGCGGTCAGGGACTGGACTATTCAAAGTCATATCCCCACCATAGTTTTGATCGTCAATCCATGATGTGGGATTTGAATTACTTCAAATACTACTTTTTGAAATTGGCTCATGTTCGATTTAATGAGCAAAAGCTGGAAGCAGATTTTCAGACCTTCACGGCCTTTCTTTTAGAGGCTGATGGTCAACATTTTCTATATCGTGATTTTCAATCTCGGAACATCATGCTAAAAGATGGAGAACCCTGGTTTATTGACTATCAAGGCGGTCGTCAAGGAGCCCTGCAGTACGATATAGCATCCCTTCTTTTTGATGCGAAGGCAGACCTGCCTTTCGAAGTAAGAGAACATTTGTTAAATAAATATCTTGACGCGGTTGGAAAACTTGTTCCCATTGATAAAGAGGTCTTTACAAAACATTATTACGCTTTTGTCCTTATCCGCATTATGCAAGCTATGGGCGCTTATGGATATCGTGGATTCTATGAGCGCAAGACCCACTTCTTGCAGAGCATTCCCTATGCGATTCAAAATCTTGAATATCTGGTTAGAAAAGTTGATCTACCTATTGAAATCCCCGTAATGATGGATGTTTTCACTCAACTTATTCAATCCTCCGCCTTGCGTGAGTTCGGGAAGGCCAATTTGCAGCTCAAAATTCGGATTACTAGTTTTTCATATAAACGCGGCGTTCCTGTTGATGAACGTGGTCATGGTGGGGGCTTTGTCTTCGATTGTCGGTTTTTGCCTAACCCGGGAAGAGAGATTGCCTACAAACAACTCTCTGCGAATGACCAGGAAGTGATTGATTGGTTTGCAGACAAGCCAGACATGGATAGGTGGCTTAAAAGGATGTTCAGCATGGTTGATGCGGCTGTTAATAGTTATGAAGAACAGAATTTCACGGATCTCATGATAAGTTTTGGCTGTACTGGAGGACAACATAGATCAGTACATTCTGCCAACCGACTGGCTGCCCACCTGAGAGAAACTCATGATGTTGATGTCGTGTTACATCACAGAGAACTTGTTGATAAATAATGAACGGGATGTCGGTTATGTCTGTAAATAATAGGTTTGTGTCATGCTGAGCAAGCCTGTCTTGAGCGAAGCCGAAAGGTCGAAGCATCTCCAATGTATTATTGTGTGTCTATCCTTCGACGTAGCTCAGGATGACGGAGACTTACAGTTGTATAGAAAAGACATATCCTAGTGGTTTCAATATGAAAGCCATGCTCTTCGCGGCAGGAAAAGGAACTCGTTTACAGCCCCTGACCAACACATTACCAAAATGCCTTGTTAAGGCAGGCTCGAAAACCCTTCTTGAACACAATATCCTTTATCTGAAAAAGGCGGGTGTTAACACCATAATTGTCAATGTTCACCATTTGGCAAATCAGGTTGTTGATTTTATTGCGCAGCGGGATTTTGGGGTTGAGGTTCACATCTCTTTAGAAGAAGAGCTCCTGGAGACTGGCGGCGGCCTAATGAAAGCAAAAGAGCACTTTATAAACGAAGAGACTTTTGTGGTGTGTAATTCCGACGTCTTTACTGATTTTGATTTAAACGTTATGATTGAGATCCATAAAAGAAACAAGAACCTGGCAACTTTGGCAGTGTCAGACAGAAAAACGTCTCGCTATTTCAGATTCAATGAACAAGACTTGTTGTGTGGTTGGGAAAACCAGACAACAGGTGAAGAGATATCATGGGGTCATGTAGATTATCATCTTCAAGCCTTTAATTCTGTTCAAATCATATCCTCTGAGATATTCGGCCACATGGGCGGTTTTGAGCAAAAATTTTCAACGATTCCAGTCTATCTACAAGCAGCTCAAAAAGGCAAACGCATTGAAGCTTTTTCCATGAAGGGTGCCTATTGGATTGACATCGGGACCATTGAGAAACTCGAAGAATTACGTTCATTTTTAAATGAAAATCCAGGCGGGGATTCAAATCCCCGCCTGGTATTATAAAAAGGAAATTTGTATGGGCACAGCACACTATGAAGTCGTCATCATTGGTGGAGGACCAGGTGGTTATGTGGCAGCAATCAGAGCAGCTCAACTGGGTAAGAAAGTTACCCTTGTGGAGCGAGCAGCATTGGGTGGAATCTGTTTGAATTGGGGCTGTATTCCAACGAAAGCTCTCCTGAAAAGCGCTGAGGTCTTACGGTCTGCTCAGAAAGCAAAGAAATACGGAATAGGTGTTAGTGACGTCGAAGTGGATTTTCCAGCTGTTATCTCTCGCTCTCGACAGGTCGCCGACGCTTTGTCCAAAGGGGTCGCCTTTCTCATGAAGAAAAATGCCGTTGAAGTTATTGAAGGTTCAGCCAAATTATTGGGTGATCAACAAATTCTAATTGATAACAAAACTCAGATCAGTGCAGACAATATTATTTTGGCTACAGGCGCACGCCCCAGGCCCTTACCAAAGGTTCCATTTGATAAGGAAATTATTATCTCCTCAAAAGAGGCCATGAACCTAGAATCTATCCCAGAGAAACTGATCATTGTTGGTGCAGGGGCGATTGGTGTTGAGTTTGCTGATTTTTATGCAGCCATGGGTTCCCAGGTAACCATTGTTGAAATGCTACCCCATCTACTTCCTGTTGAAGATGAAGAGGTTTCAGTCGAGCTGGCAAAACTATTCAAAAGAAAAAAGATCAAAGCTCTCACAGAGACCCTTGTAGAAAACATAAGCATAACTGAGGGTCAAGCAGTTGTGACTTTGAAGGATCAGGCTGGACAAATCCAGAAATTACAGGCAGACAAAGTGCTGATTGCTATTGGCGTCCAGGGAAATGTGGAAGAGCTTGGTCTTGAAGAAGCAAACGTCGAGCTTGAAAAAGGCTGGATAAAGACAAATCATTATATGCAAACCAGCGCTTCAGGAATTTATGCCATTGGGGATGTTTCCGGTCCGCCTTGGTTGGCCCACGTAGCCTCACATGAAGGTATCACTGCCGTGGAGCATCTGGCTGGATTAAACGTGAAACCCATGCATTATGATAATGTACCGGGCTGTACCTATTGCACGCCACAGGTTGCTTCTATAGGTTTAACTGAGAAGGCTGCCAGGAAAGCAGGTCACGAGCTAAAAATTGGTAAGTTCCCATACCGTGGTTCAGGTAAAGCCATGGCGTCCGGTGAAACAGATGGGTTCACCAAGTTGATATATGATGCTAAATATGGTCAATTGTTAGGTGCTCATATTATTGGCGCTGAGGCCACGGAGTTAATTGGCGAAATTGGAATCGCTCGCTCCCTTGAAGTAACCCACGAAGCTGTTTTGGAGACAATCCACGCTCACCCAACCCTATCAGAAATGATCATGGAAGCGTCTGGCCTGGCTCTGGACCGAGGGATTCATCTTTGACGGGAAAAAGAATAGCTGGTGTTCCCGGTTACTTGGGAACATGCACACTATATTGTAAATAGTAAAAATGTAATCTCCATATATAGACATAATAGAGCATCTTAAACAACCTATGAATAAGCCATTCCCTAACACGCAAAACATCCTTAAAGACATTGAGACGGCCATTTCTCAGCCCAAATCCCTGAATTCAACACTCCTTCGAGTTTGTGAGATACTTGAAAGCGGAGTCTCCCACTATGATTGGGTTGGTTTCTACCTTGTGGAGCCGGGTGATCAGCTTGTTTTGGGCTCCCATGTTGGTGCCTCTACCGAGCATACAAAAATAGCCTTTGGTGCTGGAGTTTGTGGACAAGTGGCAACTTCGGAAACGCGCATGATCATTCAAAATGTTGCCCTTGAGGAGAACTACCTCTCCTGTGGCTCAAATGTTCAATCAGAGGTTGTCTTTCCTGTGATGAAAGCAGGCAAAATGATTGCCGAGCTTGATATTGACTCCCATGCTCTTTCTCCATTTACTCAGGATGATATAGATTTGTTAGAGGCCATTTGTTTAAAGCTGGAAATCTTGTTTTAGCCTAATATGTCCAAACTCCAAATTATTAAAAAGGGTCAGATTCCATACGAAGAAGCCTGGGCTTTTCAGAGAGAGTTACACGCTAAGCGTCTTGCCGGGAGTATTCCGGATACACTAGTTCTGCTGGAGCATCCACCCGTCTATACCCTGGGTAAAAATGCCGGCGATAAGAATTTGATAGATGCCCGCGATGCAGACGTAATTCAGAGTGACCGGGGCGGAGATATAACCTGGCACGGCCCGGGACAAATCGTGGGATATCCCATTATCAATCTAGAGGATCATAAAAAAAGTGTGTCCTGGTATATGCGCAATTTGGAAGAGGTCATTATTCAAACTATAGCGGCTTTTGGCATAGAGAGCGACCGCATCTCTGGATTAACAGGTGTTTGGGTGGGGAATCAGAAAGTTGCCGCAATGGGTGTTCGTTTGTCGCGTTGGGTGACTATGCATGGTTTTGCCTTGAATGTGAGACCGGACATGTCATATTTCAACGGGATGATACCTTGTGGCATCGAGGGCAAAGGGGTAACAAGTTTAAAAGAGCTACTCCACCGAGAGATCAGCATTGAAGAGGTGACTCCTCTATTAATAGAGGCTTTCCAAACCACGTTTAATTTTGAAAATATTATTGACGGTTAATGGAGATGTTGAGTGTCAGACACGTTTAAAGGCTATAAAAGAGAACACCTACTAAGTATTTTTAGGTTGATGGCTACTTCTCGGCGTATGGATGAAAAAATGTTGACCTTGCTCAGGCAGGGAAAATCATTTTTCCATATAGGTGCTGCAGGCCATGAAGGAGCACAACTTGCCTGTGCTCTCAATATGAAACCTGGCTTTGATTGGGCTTACCCATATTATCGCGATCAAGCACTCATGCTTGGTCTTGGAGCCACTGTTGATGAGATCTTTCTTGGATTTCTGGCAAAACGCGATGATCCAAGCTCTGGCGGTCGTCAAATGCCTCAACATTATGGGAGCAAAGCCTTAAATATCGTTTCCCAATCCAGCCCTACCGGAACGCAATACCTTCAAGCAGTTGGTACAGCCATGGCGGCCAAAGTAGCCGGAGAAGGCGCCATTGTTTATGTCTCTTCAGGAGAAGGAACTACCAGTCAGGGTGAATTTCATGAAGCCTTAAACTGGGCCAGCCGGGATAAACTCCCCGTGCTTTTCCATATAGAGGACAACGGGTTTGCCATCTCCCTTCCCAAAGCCTCACAAATGGCGGAAGGTTCTGTTTTTGACATGGTGGGCGGTTACCATAATTTGAATCGCCTTGAAACTGATGGTACGGACATCTTTACCGCCCAGAAAACATTTAGAAAAGCGATCTCAAGTGTACGAAGAGGCGATGGACCTGCCATTGTTGTTTCCAATGTTGTTCGCTTATTGCCACACTCCTCATCAGATGATCATCGTAAGTACCGAGAAGCAGAAGATCTGGCTGAAGACCAAAAAAGAGATCCTTTGGAAAAATTCAAAAAGCTATGTGAGGATGACGGAGTTATCACAGCTGACGAGTTTAGACAAATTTGGGATGATGTGGTTCAGGCCGTGGATGATGTGGCAGACAAAACTCAAAAAGCACCTTTTCCTGATAAATCTGAAGCCATAACTCATGTGGTCAATGAAACGGTATTGCAGATAGAATCACCAGAGCCTAAAACAAGAGGTGATGATATTGTTATTGTTGATGCTATTAACCATGCTCTTCATGAGGAAATGGCCCGCAATGACAAGATGATCATTTATGGCCAGGATGTAGCTGATGGCAAGGGTGGCGTTTTTACCGCAACCAAACAATTATCGACGGTTTATGGTCCAGATCGCGTCTTTAGTTCACCTCTGGCTGAGGCCTCCATTGTTGGGACAGCTGTAGGAGCTGCGGTTGCAGGTTTAAAGCCCGTGGTTGAGATCCAGTTTGGAGATTATATCTGGACTGCCATGATGCAGATCCGCAACGAAGTAGCAACCATGCGTTATCGTAGTAACAATGCGTTTACGGCACCGGTGGTCATGCGAGTTCCTGTGGGTGGCTATATTCACGGAGGTTTGTGTCACAGCCAGAGCATAGAAGGCTTTTTTATGCATTTACCGGGGATTCATATCGCCTATCCCTCAAATGCAGCCGATGCGAAAGGTTTACTGAAATACGCTTGCCGTATTGATGACCCGGTTCTCTTTTTAGAGCACAAGGGAATGTATCGTCAGGGTTTTGCAAAACGACCTGAACCAGATGAGGATTATTTGCTTCCCTTTGGTCAGGCCGCCATTGCCAGAGAAGGCCATGACCTGACCATTGTCACCTATGGTATGATGGTGCATAAAGCTGTTGAGGCAGCTAAAACCTTAGAGAAAACTCACGGCGCCTCCATCGAGGTAATTGATCTTCGAACCCTGGCTCCGTTGGATAAAGCAACAATAGGAAATTCTCTTCAAAAGACTAACAAAGTCATTGTAGCCTATGAAGACACGTTGACAGCCGGTCCAGGTGCAGAAATTGCCGCCATTATTGCAGAAGAATTTTTTGAACTGCTGGACGGTCCCGTGTTGAGGGTTGCCGCAAAAGACAGTCCTGTTCCCTTTAACTGGGATCTGGAAGATGAGGTATTACCCCAGACTGAAGATATTCGTCAAGCAGCCGAAAGACTGTTGGGGTATTAAAAGGACAGGTGAATAAATGATATTTGATATTGTCATGCCGAAGATGGGCGAATCTCTCACAGAGGGAACTGTACTGGAGTGGAAAAAGGCTGTTGGAGATACGATTGATAAAGACGAGATTTTACTTGAGATCGCAACAGATAAAGTTGACTCTGAAATCCCATCCCCGGTTTCTGGAACCATCCTCGAGATCATTGGGGTAATAAATAAAACCTATGATGTAGATGCTGTGATTGCCCGGGTTGAGACCAGCGATGATGTTGAAGCCCCAACACCCAAGAAAACGGGTGCTCCTAGCAGTACAGGTTCAGCAGCATCATTTGCAGCACCTCCGGTTAATATTCAAATGCCTCAATCCATGTCTTTTGGAAGTGATAGATATTACTCTCCCCTAGTCCGAAGTATTGCCAGCCAGGAAGGAATCAGCCCTGATGAACTCCAGAAAATCCCTGGAACTGGTTTCCGAGGACGCGTTTCGCGACGGGATATTCTTTTTTATCTGGAAACCCGAAATGGGACAAAAACTCAGACTCAGAAAAACTCAGGCCTAGAAGAAATCGGACTTGCTGACAGGGTGAGTCCAGAAGACGCTGAGATCATTGAGATGGACTCCATGCGCAAGAGCATCGCCAAGCATATGCGTCAGAGTGTTGACACCTCGGCACATGTTTACTCGGTCAGCGAGGCGGATATGACTGGCATTATGAATTACATTACTGAACACAATACTGCCTTCAAGGCCAAACATGGACATTCACTGACGGTTACCCATTTTATCACCCTGGCAGTGCGGGATGCCTTGTTAAAATTTCCCCTGCTGAATGCTTCTCTAGATGGAGCAAGAATTGTCAGGCATAAACACTTGAATATTGGTATCGCCGTTGCTGTTGGCAAAGGCCTCGTGGTTCCACCAGTCCGTAATGCAGAAGTGAAATCATTACTTCAAATTTCTGATGACATCTCAGAAATTGTAAACAAAGCCAGAGAGAAAAAGCTGACCCTGGATGATCTTGAAGGTTCCACCTTCTCTATCACCAATTTTGGTGTTTTTGGAAATTTGGCAGGTTATCCCATAATTAACCAGCCTAATGTGGCAATTCTGGGTGTTGGAGCGATCAAAAAGAGACCTGTTGTCCTTGAAAAGGATGCTGGTGATGAAATTGTCATTCGCCAAATGGGTATTTTTACCCTGGGCTTTGATCATCGTCTCATCGATGGTGCCATGGGTGGGCAATTTATTGAGGAAATCGTTTCTAACCTTGAAGGTGCTGTCGATTCTCTGAAAGGTATACACCTTTAAGTCTCAGAGACCCTTGGCGTTGTCATCCTGAGCTTGTCGAAGGATCTCCAGTTGACGACTAACTATTGTCTTTAAAGTAAGATTCTTCTCTACACTTCGTTTCGCTCAGAAAGACTAACTTAAGACTAATCTTTTAATGGCTTTTCCGCATAGAGGGTAATACTGAAAAGACCAAGCCCTTCTGTATTCCATGCTGTCCACTCTGACTCTGAAAGATATTGTTTCGCTGTTTCTTCCGGTATGTCAATGGAGCGTTCTTTTCTGATCTGAAGATTCTCGAAGCCCGCCTGTTTTACAAACGCCAGATACTCTTCTTTTGGAATTGCTCCAGCAACACAACCAGCATAAAGTTCAGCAGATTTTTTCAGCTCCTCAGGAATTGCTCCCTCTGACACGATATCGGAAACACAAAAATGCGCCCCGGGTTTTAGTACGCGATACATCTCCTGGAAAGCCTTCTGTTTGTCAGGCACAAGATTTAGAACACAGTTGCTGATCAGGACATCAATATGATCTTGTTCAAGGGGTATATCTTCAATATCACCCAGTTTGAAAGATACGTTATCCAGGCCAAGTTTTTGTTTGTTTTGGTTGGCTTTATCGATCATTTCTTGAGTAAAATCCAGACCAATTACAGAGCCGAATTCACCGACGATCTTCTGTACAATGAACACATCATTTCCAGCACCGGAACCGAGGTCTAGTACAGTATCTCCCGGTTTGATCTCTGCGTGTTTGGTTGGCACACCGCAACCCAGACTATAATCTGCGTCAGGGGTATATCCGTCGAGATTTACATAATCATCTGCCAAAGAAAAATTGGTTTCCAGTTTATTACGTACGGTTCCAGACCCACAACTACACCCACAGTCATCGTCTTTTACAATCTCGGAATATTTTTCTTTAACTAGGTCTTTGAGTTCGATGTTTTGTTCCATGATTATTGTCCTTATTTATACTTTATATCTAGCAGCACTTCATCTCTGAAAAAAGTTGAGTAAAGGCTGCTTTCGTTTTGGCCATAACATCATTGTTTAAACAATAGCAGGTTGAGGGCCCCTCAATTTCCCCCTTGATGAGCTTAACCCGTTTCAATTCCTTGAGATGTTGAGAGACAGTAGATTGTGATAGGGGTAAGAGGTCAACCAACTCTCCAACAACACACTGGCTCTTATCATTAAGAACCCGAAGTATCTTGACTCTAGCAGGGTGTGAAAGCGCTTTGGCGATGTCTGCCAATTCGATGTCTTGCGTGTTGAAAATGTCTGTTTTTGCTTGAACCATTATGGTGTTCTCCTATCGTTCATCGTGAATATACGATTAAACAAATGAATTAGCAAATACATTTTCGTATTAAGACAGAAAGAAAAAATTCAGTGGAGTCATGCTTTGCTTTAGAAACAAGGACTCCAGTCTATATTAAAACCGTGATGAAGAAGCAGACAAAACCAGCCTGGCTAAAAACCAAACTACGTAGTGGTCCCAACTTTCAAGACCTGAAGAGCATTGTAGGTGACAATAAGGTTCATACCGTTTGCCAGGAAGCCAAATGCCCAAATATTAGCGAATGCTGGGAACGCCGAGCTGCCACCATCATGATTTTAGGTGACACCTGTACACGCTCCTGTGCCTTCTGTGCAGTGAAAACGGGTCGACCTTCAGCCGTTGACCTGGATGAGCCTCGCCGTACAGCAGAAGCGGTAAAAAAGATGGGTCTGCATCATTGTGTGATAACATCCGTTGATCGTGACGAATTAGATGATTTTGGAGCTGGAATCTGGGCCGAGACGATTAAACAAATCCACTCAGAAGTTCCAGGGTGCTCAATAGAGGTTCTAACGCCTGACTTTCAAGGTGATGCTGTACACATTAAAACCGTCTTGGACACAAAGCCTGAGATCATGAGTCACAACATGGAAACCATCGAACGACTCCATCGCAGAATTCGTCCTCAAGCTCAATACCAGCGCTCATTAGACGTGTTGAGACAATCTGTATTAGCAGGACTGCAAACCAAGTCCTCCATTATGGTTGGGATCGGCGAAAGTAAACCAGAGGTCTTTGAGGTCATGGATGATATTCGGGATACGGGATGTCAGATATTCTCTGTGGGTCAGTATTTGCAGCCTACCAAAGAACATGAACGGGTACACCGCTTTGTTCATCCCGATGAATTTGAAGAGTATAAAGCTTATGGTTTAAAGATAGGGTTTTCATATGTGGAGTCAGGACCTCTGGTACGCTCCTCTTACCATGCAGATGAGCAAGTGCTACAGAACAAGGTCCTTCATCCTCAAGCATTGGTTTAGACTCATCGGCAGGCTATGAAACTATCAGTTCGCTATCGCAATCTAAGACCAGACGATTATCATAGTCTCTATAAGATATGGACAGAAACACCAGGCTTGACCACGCGAAAAGCAGACACCCAAGAAGGCTACAACTCGTTTTTAAGGCGCAATCCAGGACTCAGTTTTGGAGCTGAAATCGATGGAAAACTGATTGGTGGGATTTTAGGGGGTCATGATGGTCGCTTTGGATCCATTCATCATTTGGTAGTTCTTCCAAAATATAGGAAACAAGGCATTGGAAAACGTCTGGTTGAGCTTTGTTTAGATAAGATCAAGGCAGCTGGAATGGAAAAATGTCATATCTTTATTAATGGAGATAACCCTGAGGGCTTAAAATTTTGGATAGAGAACAACTGGATCGAGCGTGTTGAATTGGTTATGGCCTCATATATCTTTTAAACGAGACTAAAAAATTAAATCTTCCACCAGTCAAACCCCCTACCTGTTTATCAAATAAGCGATCACAAACACAAGCAAACCAAGCATAAAGGTGGCAGCAAGAAACATGATCTTCTGTTTTTTGAGCTGTCTCTCCTCCTTGGTGAGCGGTCTGATCTCGTCTATATGTTTCTTTTCGTTGGCGGTCCCAATGGCAGCCCCAATGGCGACGCCAACCCCGACACCAATCGCAATGTTATCCATAGCCAAACCAAGACTTGCGCCAATAGCAATGCCAACACCCATCCCCCTGCCTTGAAAGTATCCCTCAGGGTAGCCAGGATGTAACTTCCGAAGTTCTCGTTGCTTTTTGGCCAGATTGACAGCAAAACCACCGATGACAAGGATCATGGAGGCGATTATAACCATTAAAAAGATCCAGTTATTCAATATTTATCCCTCGCTTCCCTAAAGGTTATCAATTGTTGGATTAGAGTAAAAAGGGCTCAAGAAAGCCAAGGCTGAATATACTCTTGGGGATATATGACCACAAGCGAATGGAGACGACTATAAAGAACAGCAGTCCCCACCCACTTTTGAAGGATGTTCTACTCTGAGGTGACACTAACGGTATAAATTACAGCTCCTAAGGTTCCAATTCCGCCACCCATATTGAATTTACTCTTTTTGGTTTTCATAACATATTCGGAGTAGCCGGTCTCAAATTGCATCTTTTGAGTTGCGTCCATGTTTGCAGTGTAATGAGAAGGAACTTTTGAATCGGAATTAGCTACGATTAGATAGCCAAGACCCCAGCCAATCAGCCCTAATGCAAAGCCACTTACCAGGCCTCCAACTACGGCTCCTCCACCAGAATAGTCAGCTTTCGCTGCAAATTTTCCTTCCATGTAGTAATCTCGTACAGTTTCTTGTCCAAATGTGATGGTCGATGGTAATAGTAGTGCGATACACAATAATCCTGTCATCAACTTTGCGCTTCTGCTTTTGCTTTCCATTCTGTTTTCCCCTTATTATGATGTGTTTGTGCGACCAATATGTCGGTATCAATATTTAAACTCTGGCCTGTCTACAACATTCTTATAATAGATAATCGTCAGGACTGTCAGGTTAATAATCGCCCCCTTTATAGCCTGAGAGGTTTGAATTCTTTTACCCTCTTCCCGATAGCCTGTATAGTACTCATTGACCTCTCTTGTTACCGTTGTCTCTATATCACGCTCATTTATTGGTTCAGGAGCCATTGTCGATGCAAAAAAGACACCGATCCCTCCAGAAATAAGTCCCGCGCCAAACCAATATATTTTATTCACATCCTTAGCAACATCAATCTTAGCTTTTGCTGTCATGTTAGGCTGTGCATAGCCTTGAGGTATTAGAGTGAGAAATATTAATAAAGAGACTATAGTCTTTGACTTAAGATTTTGCATCAAACCCATGAACTAATAACATCCTTGTAGGTAAAGTTGTTTTGAATGCTGAAATCTAGGCTTTTTGGTTAAGATTACAAAGGGTTATCCAACAGTAAGAGTTAAAAGGTGTTACCAGATTCAGAATTATTTAAGCTCAAACTCAAATCCTAACCCAGGCAAGATTGCAGACTCCTTTAACTCTTCTCCAGTAAGGATATTCACCTCAGTTAAGATCCTTACACCTTGGGCTACATTAAAGACATACCCAGTTGAAATAATGGGATCTGATGTATTTCTAAACCCATGCTGTTCAATGTCCTCTCTTATGGTAAGTTCGTATGGATTAAGTAGGATTTTCTTAACCCCAAGGTACCAATTTTCCCGACCAATCATAATCATAGGATAAAGAGCATGAATAAAGTAGCGATTATCATCAGTTCCTGTCCAGGTAAAAACAGAATACCCTAGATCCATGCTCGTAATAAATGGTGACCGTGTAACTTCAGTCTTAAAATCCATAAATATTGTGCCAGGGAACGCGACCTTCATTCCGAAATCACTTCTGCTAGAAAGACCATACCTGCCCCCAATTTCAGGAAGGGGCCCCAGGCCGATGTTCCCACACATTGTGCCCTTGTTGATAGTTTGTACAGTATTCAGTGTTGATAGAGAAACACAATCAGAAAGAAAAAAGCTAATGACTATAAAACTGACCCCAATCAATGTGTTTTTCAATTTCAATAGAAACACCTGCTAAGTGTTAGACGATTGATTTAGTCCCATACAAAAAGTCCTCTCTTGGGTGTTTAATAGTGCAGGAATGTACGTAATATGATTAATAGTTCAATGGATTTAAGAGTACGGGGTGGCGCAGTAAAGACGCAAAGCATTGCGTCTCTCCAAGAAAAATTCGATATAGTACCCCACTAACCCATTATTTTTCTTGATACCTTTATTGCCGTTCCGGGTACTTCGACCAGTCGGCGTTTTCTGTCCTTCGACGGGCTCAGGATGACGAAAACTATGCCACGGTAGGTGGGCCAGACTCCGAAACTGAACCTCCTCAAACCAAAAAACGCATTGAACACATAAACCGAAACCCCCCGAACCTAATTTTCCACCCGTGTCATACTTCGAGTCTTTTCGCTTCACTCGACCTCAGCAAGACACGTGGGTGTTTTCCCATTGTAATTAATACATCAGGCAAGTAAACTGACCCCACCAAGAGTCCGTCAATCGACAAAAACAAACGAAGTAGGTAAATATGAATTTTCCCTGGAACATGTTTCTAGATCTCGGTGTTATTTCAATCGCATTACTACTGGCCACATTATTGAGAGCCAGGGTTAAGTTTTTCCAAACCTTTCTCATTCCTAACGCCCTGACAGCAGGCTTTATTCTCCTCCCCTTTTACAATTTTATCGCTCCAGTTCTGGGTATGACAGAGATTGGTCTGGGTGCCATCGTTTACCACCTGTTAAGCATTTCATTTATTGCCATGAGTCTGAGAAAACCGGCCTACACTAAACGCAAAGGTGACAAAAGCGTGGTGGGGACATCGGTTTCAATTATTTCTCAATACTCACTCCAGTCCTTGGTGGGCTTACTGCTGACCTTTTTGTTTATGTCTACCATTATGACAGAACTCTACCCCGCTTTTGGCTTTTTCATGCCTCTGGGTTTTGCTCTTGGACCAGGACAGGCATACGCCATTGGTGAAGGCTGGGCAACCATGGGCTTTACCGGAGCTCCCGATGTAGGACTCACTTTTGCTGCTGTGGGTTATATGTGGGCCTCTTTTGGTGGCGTTATTCTCATCAATATGGGAATCAAACGCGGCTGGCTGGGCAAGGAACATGTCGAGAAGATTCAGGCCAAACGTTTTCGCTCTGGAGTAATGGGTAGAAATGATAAACTTCAGGTTGGATCACGTCTCACCACAGAATCCGAAGCCATTGACTCCGCTAGTTATAATATGGCAGTCGTTCTCATGGTTTACTTGTTTACCTTTTTAATGCTGAAAGGCCTTGGCGTTTTGCTGGGGTTCGCTGGAAACCTAGGTAACGACTTGGCTGTTAATCTCTGGGGTATTAGTTTTGTTTTTGCTGCCATGGTGGCTCTCATTGTGAAAACCCTTATGATCAAGCTCAAGCTAGAACATACCCTGGACAATGGTAGTTTAACCCGCATTGCCGGAAATTCTGTAGATATCATGGTAGCTGCTGCTGTGGGTGCCATCTCTCTCACTGTCGTAGTTCAGTATTGGTTACCTATTCTAGTGATATCACTAACTGGTGGTATCGTAACCTTTATTTCAGTCATCTGGATCAGTTCCAGAATCTTTGTTGATTACCAGTTTCATCGGGCACTGATCATTTATGGTGCCTGTACTGGTACCATGCCAACTGGATTGGCTTTATTGCGTGTGGTTGATCCGGATTTTGAAACGCCGGTAGCTACTGACTATATGTATTCTGCTGCAGTGACGTTCTTTTTGGTAATTCCCTTCATTTTAGCCATCAATTTACCAGCCTACAGTGTCACCAAGAGTAACCCCATGCTCTTTTGGGCGGCAGTTGGTGTTGCCCTGGCCTACTTGCTATTTGTACTTATTTCTCACCGCGTGATTGGCGGGAAAAGGGCTTATGCCAAGCTTGGTAAATTGTGGTTTGAGAAATAGAATCCTGATTTAGGTTTATAAGTTATTGTTAAGTGGTTATCTTAACATGACTTAACAACAAAGGGGGATAAGATGCAGCGTGCTTATCGTTCATTATTTCTATTTTTTATCTTTTACGTATTGGCTAATGGCTTTGATTCAAAATGGGTAGCTGTTGGATCCCTACACAACTGGTATTCTTCAGTTGGTTGTGAACTTGAAGTCGGCCGGACAGGCCAAGTTAGTGAACAACTAGACGGTCGCCGTTTTCCAGCTCAGGATGATTTCCAGGATAGTCAGGCATCTAAGGCTTTATGGATTGGCAGTAGTAATTATGCTGATCCACTGGCAGGTATAACCTACCCATACAAGGTTGTTTCCATTGGTCCCCGTGGTCCTGTCGATCCTGTGGCTGTTCTCCCTGTTGAATTTACCAGCTATAGCCGTTTTGCCACGCCCCAGGTCTTCGTTGATGGTCAGAACGCTAGCTTAGATGTTCATATAGATAATACCCCTGACTTTATCGATCCTGATCTACCAGCTGATAATATGCTAGTAAATACAATTCACACATCGATTGGTGTGAGCATGACCAGGAAAATTTACGCTTTTAGCCATCCCCAACATGACAATTACATGATCACAGATTATGTTTTTAAAAATACAGGTATCATTACCGGTAGTGGAACAGTTGAAACACAGACCTTAACAGATCTCATGTTCTCTTGGATATACCGCAATGCCGTGAACCGTGAAGGAGCTGCCTGGGGGTCAGGTGATTATTGGATGCCCCAGAATGCAGGCTGGGGGCGGAATACAATGAATGAAGTAATTGGTGAAGGTTCTTTTCCAGACGACCCCTTTCGAGCTTACTATTCATGGCATGGGTTACACTCACAATCAATAAATGGTCATAATAATATTGGTGGTCCATACTATGGTACGAATGGTGATGGTCATTTAAGTGCACGTCAGTTTGTGGGTGGTGTTACCCTGCACGCTGATACATCCCCTAACGATCAAACAGATGCCCTTGCCCAACCCTCTACGACCTGGTTTCTTGGGTCTGATTCAGAAATTACTTATAATATAGACCAGTTTAATCCCGTCAAAATGCAGGCTCAATATGAACATATGTCATCGGGTCACCCACCCCTTTCCCATGCCGAAGAAGTGGGTAGTGGCTTTGCTGATGCCTGGGGAAATGATCCGGGAGGGTATTCTCAAACCCAGGGCTATGGACCCTATACTTTGGCTCCGGGAGACAGTATTCACCTGGTCTTTGCAGAAGGAGCTGCAGGGCTTAGTCGAGGGCTAGCTTATAGTATTGGCGGCAACTGGCTATATGGCTCTGCCCCATATATCCTTCCCGATGGCTCTACAGCAGCAAATGCAGATGAGTATAAGAATGCCTGGGTTTTTACCGGTGTTGATTCGCTCATGCAGACCTTCCAACGAGCTTTGGAGACATTCAATTCCGATTATGATATACCACTAGCTCCTCCTCCCCCTGAAAGCTTCCAGGTTTTCAGCAGTGGTGTTAGGGTCGATTTGGCTTGGGATGATAATGCAGCAAGTTACCCGGGTTTTGCCGGATATCGTCTCTTTCGCTGTGCAGGTGATCAATTTGGTTTTTATGAAGAGATCTTCGCTTGCGGTATCAATACGGCACACTCGGCAATTGTTAACAGCTATGAGGATTCGGATGTCAATATTGGTGAAAACTACTACTATTACATTGTCAGCTTTGATGATGGTAATACCAATGGTGGTATCCCCCTTTACAGCAGTGAATTCTTAACTAGAACCAGCGTGCCAGCCACCATCTCAGGTCGGGTATTGGTTGATGCAGATCTCTATGTGAACCCTACTGGAAGTGATGATAATAGCGGTTTAACTGCAGGTGAGCCCCTGCAAACCATTCAGGCTGCCAAGAATAGAATTTTACATAATGTCCTCCATCCCCACACCATTCATTTGGCAGTGGGTATCTATAGCCTTTCTAATTCTAATGAACACTATCCTATAACTATTGACAATTACCTGACAATACAGGGTGTTGGCTCCCTGTTGACAATTCTTGATCCAGAGGGTGGATCAAGGGGGATAAGTGTTTCAGGTGATAGTGTAAGAATTAGTGGTTTGACTATTCGAAACAGCAAGGCTCCTTTTTATCCTGACGATAAAGGAGGAGGTTTAAGTGTTAATAATGCGTCCCTGACTCTGAATGATGTCGTCCTTACGGGAAACCAGGCCAGCAGTGGAGGAGGTATATATGCTACGAATTCGAAACTCATTTTTAAGGGAGTTTCAATTCATGACAACCAAGCCTCTCGAAGAGGTGGTGGCATATATCTTTACCAGGATTGTCAGTTGGAGTTTTACGCAACAGACCTCTCTAATATCTACTCAAATCAGGCGGTGATCTCTGGGAATGACCTGGCTACAAATTTTAGTTTTTTGGGTGGTTCAACTTATGCTTTCTCTGTAGATACTTTTACGGTTGCTGATCCGTCAGATTACTTTGCTTATCCATCAGGATCATTTGCTGTAAGCTCAGTAAATAATGTGTTTCCACAATACGATGCAGATCTTTATGTTTCACCTGCAGGAGATGATGGAAACACAGGGTTGACTAGTATTGAACCCCTAAAAACAATTACTCACGCCCTCAAAAGCATCATTAGTTCTAGTGAGAATCAGCACACTATTCATTTGGCAGAGGGAACATACAGTTCATCAAGCAATGAGGAGCGTTTTCCGCTTTATTTGCGTGATGGTTTAAGTATGACTGGTCAGTCTTCTGAGAATACAAACCTGGATGGTGAACAGCTCACGTCGCTGATTCGCATTTATGATCATTCCGATGTATCAATCAATGATCTCTCTTTGAAGCGAGCCACCGATCGGGCCATCTATAGCTATTATTCAAGTTTAGAACTTAATGACCTTCTTATAGAAAAGAACAATGCTGATAGAGGTGCCGGCATCTATCTTTTGGGTACAAATCTCTCACTCTCTGGTGTCACCATTCGTTATAATTCTGGCGGAGGACTTTACCTTGGAAGCTCAACTCATGTTGTCTTTGACCCGGTCAAGCGCTGTAATATTTACTTAAATGAAACTGGGGATGGGATCGGCCAAGACATAGCTAGCTACCAGTTTAATGAGGTCGTAAATGTTATTTTGGATACCTGTACGCAAAAATATCCAACCTTGGAAACAGCCGCTCCTCTTGAAAAATTCTCCTTTGATATATTAAATGGCATTGTTCCCCAGATAGCCCACGACATCTATGTTTCACCTGAAGGTAATAATGAAAATAGTGGAACTTCATCAGAAGACCCTCTTCAAACACTTTCTCTTGCTCTGGATTTGATTTATGCCAATGCTGAAAATCCCCGAAAAATCTATCTTGCCGATGGCGTTTATAGTCCAACACTTACAAATGAAATATTCCCCCTTGTAGGAAAAAATAATGTTTCAATAACAGGAGAATCTGTTGAGAACACCATTTTGGACGGGGATAGCCTTTCCCGCCTAATTGCCCTGGATGAAATCAGTGAGTTCAAAGTAGAGAGTTTAACCATTCGCAATGGCTATGAAAGCCGTGGAGGTGCAATTTCATGTATAAACTCAGCCCCTGTCTTTCAGAGCATACTCTTTCTACAGAATCGGAGTGTCGTGGCAGCTGGCGTACTTGAACAACAAGAGTCTAGCCCTGTATTTATAAATTGTTCCTTTGTAGCCAATTCATCAGATGCTGGAGCGACGGGAGTCACAGTCTTTAACTCACCTTCCTATCCTGTTTTTATAAACTCATTGGTTTGGGAGAATGGATTAATTCCAATCTATGCAGGTGCTGGTCAGATTATTTTGGTAAATACCTTGATAGAACGCGGCGAGGCCAGTGTCCTTGGATTTTCACAGTGGTTTGGGCAAACTATTGATGCGGATCCTCAATTCGTTGGTGGTGAACCATTCAGTTATCATCTATCATCCTCCTCACCAGGCATTAATGCTGGTACTGCCTTTTTTGAATTGGATGGAGATACATTATTAAACCTGACGATCGATGATTTCACTGGAGATGCCCCTGATATAGGTGCTTTAGAGTCACCTTATTTGGTTAGTGTGAGGCCAGAGATACAAACCCCTTACGAGTACAGTCTTTATCAGAACCACCCAAATCCATTTAACCCCAGCACAACCATTTCTTATGAGATTCCGTCTGCTTCTGAGGTTACCATCAAAATCTTTGATCTTCGTGGCCGTGAAGTCTGGTCTTCCACAGAAAACCATCTAAATTCTGGAAAATACTCATTTACCTGGTGGGGTCAGGATTCAAGGGGTTTGGCTTTGGGAAGCGGCGTTTTTGTGGTACAAATGCGAACCAGGGAATATATGGCAACGCGGAAGATATTATTGTTGAAATAGATTAGCGAGAAAGGCTTTCAAAGCCTGATTAAAAGCCTCTGGCTTTTCAACCGGCAGGGCATGATGAGCTTCCTCAATCACAACCAGTTCTGCATGCTTTAATCTGTCTACAATAGCCTGTTTATCAGAGACGGGAGAATAGTCTTCATCTGAGGTAAGCACCAGAGCGGGACACTCAATTCTATCAAGTTGATCTTGCACGCTCCAGCCAATAATAGCTTTCATAGAATTCATGTAAGCCTTTGGGTCATTTTCAGCCCAGCGTGCAACAAAATCAGCTCTTAGATTCTCCTGTTCTGGTTTGATAAAAAGTCGTTTACTGATCACCCTCCCAACAGTTCGCATTCCTAATAATCGTAGAATGGTAAAACGTTGCCAAGCTTTGACCTTATCGCCCAGAGTGCGAAGGAGAAACTCAGGTTTACTATTAACGACTATCAGACTTTTAAGGAGATTCGGACGGTCAACAGCTAGCTGAAAAGCGATCATGCCTCCCATGGAAATGCCCACAACATGCACAGAGGGTAGTTCAAGTTGATCCAATAATCCGGCAATATCATTTGCAAACATTGAGATACTATAGGAACCGGGTGGCTTATCTGTCTGCCCATGTCCACGGACATCTACCAGGATAACCTGATAGTTCTTAGAAAAGAAATCAATCTGATTTTCCCAGTCCCGGGTGCTGGATCCAAGCCCATGAATAAACAAGAGTGGCTCTCCGTGACCAAGAACCTCATAATACATGTTGATATTGTTTACTGGTTTAAGAGGCATGGTTCAATTCTCCGTACTTGAAGATGTATCATCATCAATGGATTTGTTTTCGAGTCGCTGTTTACGACTTAAAGCAGCCCCAATTATAATCCCAACACCGATCCCGAGACCAATATTATCGATTGCTACACCGACTCCTGCACCAATAATGAATCCAGCTCCGATCATGTTGGCTGGCCGACGTTTTTTCTTCTGCTCAGGCTTGCTGATCATCCTATTCTCCACTCAACAAAATAATGGTTTCTTTGTCTTTAATCATGACTTGAGTCAATTTTCCCACGCAGCTTCTTCTGTTGGCTCCGTTTTGATTTAGTCTCAAGGCGTCTGCTCACAGAGGCGCGGGTTGGTCTGGTGGTTTTTCGCTTTTTGGGCAGTATTTGTGCCTTTTGTATAATCTTGTCTAATCGCTCAAGCGCTGCCAGTCGATTGGCTTCCTGATTACGATATTGTCGGGCTGTGATGGTGATTACCCCATCAGCCGAAATGCGTTGATCTCGTATTTTAAGCAGGCGGATCTTAATCTCTTCAGGTAAGCTTGAGTTTTGACTATCAAAACGAAGTTGAATGGCGCTGGCTACCTTATTCACATTTTGACCACCTGGACCACCAGCTCGAATTGCTTTTAATTCAATCTCGTTTTCAGGAATGCTTATGGGAGCGAGTTCGTTCATCCTTTATCCAATGACTGTTGATAGAACCCCTAAAGCCTGGATCTCGACCTCAACTTGATCTCCTGATTTTAGAGGAGGATTTAGGTCAAGGGGACTTCCTGAACAAAAAATGTCACCAGCTTGAACTCGAGTGGGCGAAGCTGTTTCAATCACCTTACTAAATTGAGTAGCCATCTGTTTAAAATGACCTTCTCCTTCCATCAGTCCATTCACACGGATCTGCATGTCCAAATTATAGCCACCTCCCAACTTATGGGATTCTAACTCATCGGCGGTCACCAGCCAGGGTCCGAGTGACGTTGCTTTCCCTTTGGAGAGTCCGTCATGGGCAGACGATTGAGCCTCACACCAATTGTTTGCCACACAATATCCGGCGAGCTCTGTCTGACCACGCTCTCCATTGGCAGCTATTATTGCTGCTATTTCCCCCTGGGGTTTAAGACCTGAGTGATTTAACGGAGTGTTATGACCAAATAAAGTTTGGGTATTGCCAAAAGTAAATTCAAGAGGCCATTCTTCATTAAAGGCATTGAAGTATCTTAGGTTTGGTGGATCAGGAACCGGAGCAAACATAACAATATCCGAGATAGGCAGGCTCAGTGTTCGATCGTGAACGCTTAACTTCTCAAAATCCAGAGAATTGAAAGCACTATGCAAATTTGTTAACAGAGACAGAGATCTATCCCAGCTTTCAAGCGCCAATTTCATAGAAGAGGCCAGGTTCAGAAAGTCTTGGGCTCCTCGGTCTTTTTTCATCCAAAGCGAGGCCCGCATAACATCCACAGCTTGATCTCGAAGTAGAAATGCGAGACGGGGTTCCATGCGAGGGTCTAATCCATATGAGAGTAATTTCATAATTACATTCCAGTTTTAATTATCATTAAAGATGCACCTTTAAGCCCAAGACCAAAAGAAAAATTAAAATAGAGCCCACATATTTTGCATTAACAGTCCACAGCATTAGATTCAGGTCACAGGTGTTTATAAAAAGGAGTTTGTTAGAATGTTTTCAAGAGCAATCGTGAAAAAACCATCAGAAAGCATGATCAACGGCTTAACAACTGCAGGGCTTGGAAAGCCAGATTATAACCTGGCGCTGAAACAGCACAAAAATTATGTCACAACCTTGGAAAACTGTGGCCTGGAGATAATAGAGCTGCAGGCAGATGAAAATTTTCCAGACTCAACTTTTGTGGAGGATGTTGCCCTGATAACTCCTCGTTGTGCTATTATTACAAATCCTGGAGCAATATCACGTAGAGGCGAAACGGCAGAAATGAGGGAAGTAATCCTGGGTTTGTTTTCAAGCGTGGAGCAAATCCTTTCTCCAGGAACTGTTGATGCCGGTGATATAATGATGGTCGGATCACATTATTATATAGGCTTATCTGAGCGAACCAATAGTGCTGGATCCAATCAAATGATAGAGATTCTCCAAAGCTACGGCATGACTGGATCAACCATAAAGCTGAACCAGGGATTACATCTGAAAACAGGAGTAGCCTATCTGGAGAATAACAATTTGGCTGCTAGCGGAGAATTTATAAAAGCGCCAGAATTCCAAGAATTCAATATTTTAGAAATTACAGAAGATGAGGGTTACGCCGCCAATTGTATTTGGGTCAATAACCAAGTTCTTATTCCTGCCGGTTTTCCGAAGACAAGAGACACGTTTAGCAGGGTAGGCTATGCTGTTATCGAAATAAACGTTTCTGAGTTTCAAAAACTTGATGGTGGTCTGAGTTGTTTATCTCTGAGATTTTAAACCTAATATTACCAGTTGATAATCCATATATTCAACGCTCAACAACAATAAATTATCAGCTTTAGCAAAAGAGAAGGAACAGAAACATGGATCTAAATCTCGCAGTATTAATTGATGGTGACAACATTCCTTCTGCTTATGTGAAAGAAATGATGGAAGAGATAGCCAAATATGGCAATCCAACCATAAAACGAATTTATGGGGATTGGACCAATCCGCATTTGACAAAATGGAAGAAAGTACTCCTGGAAAACGCCATCACTCCTATTCAGCAGTATGGATATACCACAGGTAAAAATGCTACAGATTCCGCTATGATCATAGACGCCATGGATATTCTGTATTCAGAAAAGGTGAATGGATTTTGCCTGGTTTCCAGCGATAGTGATTTCACGCGACTTGCCACCCGATTGAGAGAGGCAGGAATGAAAGTGTTTGGTATCGGCGAGAAGAAAACCCCGGAACCTTTCATCGTTGCCTGCGATAAATTTATCTATATTGAAATCCTTAAAAATCAGGCTGTAACCGGAGATGATACAGAGTCTGACGAGAGTGTTTCTAAAAAGAAGTCTAATATTGACAAAATAACACCCAAGGTGATCAAGTTGATCTCATCCACCATCTCTGACCTGGCTGATGATGACGGCTGGGCTTTTTTAGGTGATGTGGGAAATTTGCTACAGAAAAAGCAACCCAATTTTGACTCAAGGAATTATGGGTTTTTAAAACTAACGCCTCTAATTCGATCGATTAAGGAATTCGATATTGATCAGCGTGAAAGTCCGAAAGGAAAGTTCAAGTTGATCTACGTGAAAAACAACACCAAGTCGCGGGGAAGAAAGTAAGGCACAATCGTATGGATTTGAAAGCTTCGCTAAGTTTTCTCGATAAACTTTCTAAAAATAATGAGCGTGAATGGTTCCATGGAAATAAAGAACTATATAACGAAGCCAAATTAGAGTTTGAAACATTTATAAACATTCTGATCCCTCTGGTTAAAGAGATAGACCCAGAAGTAGATGTGTTTCATGCCAAAGAATGTCTTTTCAGGATTTTTCGTGATGTGCGTTTCGCCAAAGATAAATCACCCTATAAAACCAATTTTGGGGCTTTTATAGCCCGAGGTGGCCGTAAAAGTCAATTTGGTGGGTACTACGTCCATTTGGAGCCAGGGAACTCATTTGTAGGTGGTGGAGCCTATATGCCCCAAGCACCTTATCTAAAAGCTATCAGGAAAGAGATCTTTGAACATACAATAGAGTATCAGGGCATCATCAATAAACCAGCATTCAAAAAAACCTTTCCAGAGATTTATGGAGAGAAGCTAAAAACGGCTCCTCGTGATTTTCCTAAGGATTGGCCTGAGATTGACCTTCTCAGGAATAAACACTATGTGGTTACTCGTCAGGTTGATGACACGTTCTGGTCTTCAGGAAATATAGCTGACTCCGTTACAGATATTTTAAAAGTTCAAGCACCCTTTATTCACTTTATTAATCGAGCAATTGCGAGGGTGTAGAGGCATGGTAAAAATTTTGAAGATTGGGCTGTTCTTGATATTAGTGTTACCACTTATGGGACAAAGCTCCCGAAGAGCCATAGACACAGAAAACAGTATCGTTGAGTGGGTTGGCGCAAAAGTCACGGGAGAACACTCTGGCATCATAAGGTTATCCGAAGGGTACTTAGAGTATGATGGAGAGAAAATTCTAGGTGGGAAATTTGTGATTGATATGAACAGTCTGGAGAATCAGGATATTCTGAGAGATGACCGCAAAAGAAATCTGGAAAAGCATCTGAAGTCCGATGATTTTTTCGATGTTAGTAATCATCCCACAGCTGAATTCGAAATCAGCTCTGCCGTCGTCGCTCATAAGGTTAATAGCGAGCAAACGTATCGATTCTATGGCGACCTGACCATCAAGGGTATTACCCACGTTATCGATTTTGAGTCTGATGTGAAATTCACAGATCAGGGAGCCAGAGCAAGCGGTAAAATGATCATTAATCGCGCTCAATATAATATCCGATATAAGTCTGGTTCTTTTTATGAGGATCTGGGTGATCGTTTGATCTATGATGAGTTTTCGATCTCTTTTAATGTAGTTACTCAATAAATTCATCTCAAATCATATTATAATTATTGCATAACCCGAGAGAACAAAAACTGCCAAAAGTGTTGATTTAAAGGTGTTGGTTTACGAAATTATCTGATATTCACAATACATCTACTGGGGGGAGAAATACTTATGGCTCATCGCACGATTAAATCTGGCTACACACAATTATCCGACCGAATAAATCGCTTTCCCCAGGGTGCACCCCCATCAAAGACACTCTTCAAAATTTTAAAGATGTTGTTCACTGAACAAGAAGCTCAACTGGTTTCTCTCATGCCCATAAAACCTTTTACCGCCGAAAAAGCGAGCCGCATCTGGAAGATGGATATTCTAAAAACGAAAAAGATTTTAGAAAAGCTAGCTGGAAGAGCCATCCTGGTCGATATAGAGCAAAACGGTGAGTCTGTGTATTCACTACCCCCACCCATGGCCGGTTTTTTTGAGTTTTCTCTTATGCGAATTCGTGATGATATTGACCAGAAAGCTTTAAGCGAACTGTTTTATCAATATATGAATGTGGAAGATGATTTTATCCGAGAGCTTTTCACAAGAGGCGAGACTCAACTGGGTCGTACTTTTGTACATGAACCAGCGCTGTCAAACGAAAATGCGCTTCACGTTTTGGATTATGAAAGAGCTACACAGGTGATAGAAGAAGCTACACACAGGGGTGTCGGAGTTTGTTATTGTCGCCACAAGATGGAGCATATGGGTAAAGATTGTGCTGCTCCAAAAGATATCTGTATGACCTTTAACAACTCAGCTGCATCACTCATCAAGCATGGACATGCTCGCGACGTTGATAAGGTGGAGTGTCTTGACCTGCTCCAGGAAGCGCATGAGCACAAGCTGGTTCAATTTGGTGAAAATGCCAGAGAAGACGTGAACTTTATATGCAACTGTTGTGGTTGTTGCTGTGAAGCAATGATCGCTGCTCGTCAGTTTGCTATTCTCAACCCTGTCCACACCACCAACTTTATACCACTAATAGATGAAACTGAATGTAATGGTTGTGGCAAGTGCGTTTCCGCCTGTCCTGTAGAAGCAATGACTTTGGTTTCATCAAACAATCCAGCCAGGCCTAAGATGAAGATGGCGAAGCTGGACGAAGAGATCTGTCTTGGATGTGGTGTCTGTGTCAGGACATGCTCAAGAGAAAGCATTAAGCTGGAGTCTCGAGAGAGTCGTGTTATTACCCCTTTGAATGGAACGCATCGAGCAGTCGTCATGGCAATTGAACGAGGTAACTTCCAAGACCTTCTTTTTGATAACAAAGTTTTGTGGAGTCATCGCGCCATGGCTGGAGTCCTGGGGGTTATCCTTAAACTTCCACCTGTCAAACAGGTCATGGCGAGCCAACAGGTTAAATCAAGGTATATGGAAGCGCTTATTAGACGGCAGAAAGATTAGATAATAATTGTTTTAAAATTCAGGAGGCCAATCACAATGAAAACCCAAGCACTACTGCTTACACTTATCATGCTCGTTGGTTGCAGCAAGGACTTGTCTGAGCATGAGCGACTGCTGACTCCCCGCATAATCGATAAGCCAGCTCAAAGAATGTTGGTTTACGAGCTGGTTGGTGACCCCAATGAAGTGGGTGGCGAAGCCTTTGGGGCGTTGTTCTCTACCTTCTTCAAGCTTAAACGTCAGCACGACATGGATATGAAAGCTCCCATCGGACGTTGGCCAAAAGCACTGGAAACACCAAAGCATGAGTGGTTGGGTATCTATGGTCTTGAAGTAAGCAATTCTGTGTTGGAGATACCTGCAGAGATTCAAGAAAAGTATCCCAAGCTGAAAGTAGAAACCTGGGAATATGGAAAGGTTGGGGAAATTTTGCATATTGGTTCTTATACAAATGAACCTCCCACAGTCGACAAGCTTCATGAGTACATTAACAACAGCGGATACGAGATATCTGGTCTCCACGAAGAAGAATATCTCAAAGGACCAGGGATGTTTGGAAAAGGGAATCCAGACAAATATTATACAATTATTCGTTACCCTGTCTCAAAGAAGCCAGCGCCCGGGGGGGACATTGAAGAATCTGAAACTATGGAGGTTTCAAAAGAGTCAGTAGAGTAAAAGAAATTGATCCAAATCAATACGACCAAACTTTCAAGCTTGCCCATCGAAGCTTTTTGTCTATCATAGTAAAATGAGAAAAGATAGCATAGATGGGTTTCCAATGTCTCTCTCCACATTAAATTGAAATTCTATGAGACTTGACACTCAAATCAATTCCCTGCGTGGCGTTGGTTCTCGAAAAGCCGAAGCTTTAGCAGAGATCAATATTTTTACTACAGCCGATCTGTTGGAGCATTTCCCACGTCGTTATCTAGATCGATCTACGGTTACTTATACCACCGACCTACAAAAAGACATGAATGCCACTGTGGTAGGAAAGATCAGTGGCACCCAAATGCGACGCGGTCGAAAACGGTCCTATTTTGAAATGGTGGTCGCTGATGAACGCGGTTTTCTAAAGTGTCGCTGGTTTAATGGGGCGAAATGGATCCAGAAAAGATTCAACAAAGGTGATGTGGTTGCGGTCAGTGGTAAAGTTGATTTTTACGGCGGGTTCCAGATGGTTCACCCTGATTTCGATATACTCTCTGAAGAAGGCACCAACCCAATCAATACAGGAATTATTGTCCCGCTTTATCCCTCAGGGCAACAGCTACAGTCAGCCGGTTTGGATAGTCGGGGCTTTAGACGGTTATTGAGACCGCTCATGGAGGGCATTGAAGACAAACTCAAAGAGTTTTTGCCTGCCGATATTTTGAAAGAGAATACTTTGATGGGAATTGGCCAGGCGATTCGGGATATTCACTTTCCAGAAGATATGGATATGTTAAAAGCAGCCCGACGCCGGCTCAAGTTCAACGAGCTCTTCTTTATGCAGCTGCTTCTCGCTGTTCGCCGTCAAAACATGAGTGAAACGGTGAAGCAAAACAGATTCAAATCTTATGGGGAATATCTAGGCTCTCAATATGAGAAACTGCCTTTTGATTTAACGGGTGCCCAAAAGCGCGTCATGGAAGAGATCTGGGAAGACCTTAAATCTTCAGGCCCCATGAATCGATTATTGCAGGGAGATGTTGGTTCAGGAAAAACCGTTATCAGTTTATTGGCCGCTGCTATCTCGGCAGGGAATGGATATCAGTCGGCCATCATGGCGCCGACAGAAATTCTGGCTGAACAGCACTATAAGAACGCACTTAAGTTTTTTGAAGGCACACCCCTAAGGGTGGTCTTGCTTACAGGCTCTCAAACAGCAGCCCAAAAACGAGACCTGCGAAAAGCCTTAAAAGAAGGTTACTACCATATCGCCATTGGAACCCACGCACTGATTCAGGGGAAGGTTCACTTTAAAAATTTGCAGCTGGTGGTCATTGATGAACAACATCGCTTTGGTGTGTTACAGCGTGGAGAGTTATTAGAAAAGGCGGGTGAGGCAGATGTTTTGGTGATGACAGCCACGCCCATCCCACGCACGCTTTCAATGACCATTTATGGGGATTTATCAGTTTCTGTTTTAGATGAGCTACCAGCAGGCAGACAGAAGATCATTACTCGGAAAGTTGATGTTCATACACTTCCTAAAGTATATGATTTCATTAGAGATGAGCTAAAAGCTGGTCGACAAGCTTTTGTTGTTTACCCCCTTATTGATGAGTCAGAAAAAATTGACCTGGAGGCCGCAACTTTGGGATATGAGAAATTGGGTAGTCTTTTCTCTGAGTACAAGGTTGCCCTCTTGCATGGTAGAATGAAAGCAGAAGAGAAAGACGCTATCATGGAGCAGTTTTCTGCTAAGCAGATTCAGGTCCTGGTCAGTACGACAGTGATTGAAGTTGGCATCGATATTCCCAATGCCACGGTTATGCTCATTGAAAATGCAGAGCGTTTTGGTCTGGCTCAACTACACCAATTAAGAGGTCGCATAGGTCGTGGAGCACAGCGAGGTGTATGTGTTTTGGTTCAGCGGAAAATGACTCCTGAGTCTTTAGCTCGATTAAAGATCGTGGTAGATACCACAGACGGTTTTAAGATTGCAGAAGAGGACTTGCGGCTAAGGGGTGCAGGAGATATTTTTGGCACCCGCCAATCTGGACTCCCAGCTTTGAAAATTGCCAATATCTTATATGATGGTGACATCCTAAAAGAAGCTCGGAGGGTTGCTTTTGCACTGGTAAAAAGTGATCCACATTTGAGACAGGGTGTTCACAAGAAGATCAGAGAGATTGTGGTGGAGAGGTACTCCGAACTTTCTGGAATAGCAGGTATTGGGTGAACAAAATCAAGAGCAATCTTCGTGTGGTTTAATGGCTGGAGGAAACACAATGTTTGAATGGACACAAAAAATGCGAATTGATGGCGGTCCAATTGACGAGGACCACAAACAGTTGCTTGCTATTGCAAACCATGTCCTGGATTTGAATCACCCCAGTCAGGATGTAGAAGAATTAAAAGTGGCTATACGCGACCTTTATGAATACGTGAAAGACCACTTCAAAAGAGAAGAAAACCTGATGCAAGAGCTCGAATATCCTGACAGAGAAGTTCACGAGGAAAAACACCAGGAAATCATAAAAGTAATGAATGGTGCTCTCACTCAGTCTCTTCATATGACAGCCTTGTTGGGTAATTTCAAGGACATTATGAATGCTTGGGTTGTTGATCATATCATGACTGAAGACAAAAAGATTCAAGCGTTTATTTTGGGCCAAAAAGGAGTTTAACAAACAACTCATGCAGGCAGGCAAACCAAAACTATCACCAACACTTATAGCAGAACTGGATGTCCTTGATCTTGAGATACTCTACGGGAGTGACACCGAGAATTTTATAGACAAGGCAGATGATGTCACCATGCCCTCCTGGCCTGAGTTTATGCTGAACGATATGGTGGCGAACGAACACTGGACAACCTTAAATGTTAAACATCCCGATTTCCAATTTGCCCTTTATGAAAAACAGACAGGTTTGTGGATCGCCGTGGGGAACAGTATTCCTGTGCATTGGTCAGACTCCCTGGAAACCTTACCTGATGAAGGTTGGGATTGGGCGTTGCGGTCGGGTGTGGAGGACGATACTCCAGCGAATTTACTTTGTGCCTTAGCGATCCAAGTTTTGCCAAAATATCGAGGTAAGGGCTTAAGTAAATTAATGGTTCAGATCATGAAGGACATTGGACAGCAGTTTGGATACGATAAGCTGATTGCCCCGGTGCGGCCAAACAAGAAATGTGACTACCCCTTGCTTGCCATGGAAGAATACCTCACGTGGTCTCGAAACGGAGAGCATTTTGATCCTTGGATCAGGGTTCACCAGCGCTTGGGTGCACGAATATTAAAAGTATGTCCTCAAGCCATGCATATTCGTGGCACAGTTAAAAACTGGGAGGATTGGACAGAGATGTCCTTTCAGTCCGGCGGGGATTATATCATTTCAGGGGCGCTGACCAGCGTACAATTTGATGTGGAAAATGATTGGGGTGATTATGTTGAACCCAATGTTTGGATGTTGCACGAACGACAAGACTAAACCGACAAAAAGAAATAGAATTATATGATCATACTAGACCATCTTTCAAAAAATTTCGAAACAACCAGGGCTGTCAATGACTTGTCTTTACATATTGAAAAAGGCGAGCTTTTTTGCTTTTTAGGACCCAATGGAGCAGGAAAAACCACCAGTATTAAAATGATGGTTGGGCTAATGACGCCCAGCTCAGGCTCTATCAAAATGGGTGGCTTTGATATTGAAAAAGAAGCTCAACAGGCGAAGGCGATCATTGGTTATGTGCCAGATTCTGCTTTTCTGTATCAGCATCTTACCGGCTTAGAACTGATGACGATGGTGGGTCAGCTGTTCTCCATGGACAATGAGAGCATTCAACGAGAACAAAAGATTATCAGCGAACGTTTGTTTATGACAGAATGGCTTGGGGATCGTATCTCTGGATATTCTCAAGGAATGAAGCAACGACTGTCGTTTGCATCAGCTTTTCTTCACCAACCCAAAATCCTGGTCATTGATGAACCCATGGTGGGCCTTGATCCTAAAACGGCTCGTATCATCAAAGATATGCTTAGAGAAAGAAGCCAGGCGGGAGTCACGATCTTCATATCAACCCACAATCTCAATGTGGCAGAAGAATTGTCTGATCGTATTGCAATCATCAATAAGGGTAAACTGCTCGGTGTGGGTACAGTGGATTCTTTTCGGTCGGTCTCAGGAAAAAAAGAAAACCTGGAAGAACGGTTTTTAAGAATTGTTGAAGAAGAAGAACAGATACATGGACGTTGAGTACTTTGAGCGGCTTTGTCCTGTCCTTCGACCCTTCGACTTGGCTCAGGACAGGCTTACTCAGGATGACGAGCTCCGACACGGGATGCAAAACCGATGTTGGCGACTCATGTCCCAGAATATAAATGATTATTAAGGGTTAACTTCCATCGTAAATAAACAAGCACAACTACTCTTTCGAGTAAAACAGCAAAGCATGCGAGGCTTTCTTGCAGGTGTCTTCAAAAAGAAACGCCTAGAGATACTGGTCTCGAGTGTGATTGTCTTTGGCCTCATCTTTGGTGGATACAAACTGTTCATCAACGGTGGACAGTTTTTACTAGACCAAGGAGAGCTAGGAGAGGTCTTTCTTGACCGGATGTTCTATCTGGGATGGTCCGTTATTTTTTATCTCCTGGTCTTGTCTAATCTTGTGACTGGATTCTCCACCTTTTATAGATCTCCTGAGGTTGCTTTTCTCATGACCATGCCGGTTGAGAATACTCAAATATTCCGCGTAAAATTTACTGAAAATCTAATCTACAGTTCGTGGGCCATTCTTATTTTGGGAATTCCACTAACGCTTGCCTATGGTGCATTACAAGGTCTGTCACCTATCCAATATGGCATGGTGTTTCTGGCTGGTATCTTGCCCTTTTTGTTTATCGCCACCGTCTCTGCAGCCCTGCTGCTGATCTTGTTAGTGAGTTTATCGCGTTTCTTCAAAATGAAAACCCTATTCATTCTTTTAGGCCTAACCTTTACCGGTTTCTTTTATTTGTACTTTAATGTTAGCCAACAGGATACAGTTATAGGTGGACAACTAGGAAACTTCAGGGCCCTAGGACGCTATATAACCAATCTCTCTTCAAACCCATTTCCATTTATTCCAAGTTATTGGCTGAGTAAGCTTTTTTTGGGTGGTGAGAGTCTGAACTGGCTCGAGCGTGGTTATTTCTCAGCACTTTCTTTGACAACAGCAGCTCTTGGTTGGGAAGCAATCAGCTGGGTTGCCGGCAGGGCCTATTTCCAATCTTACCAGATAATGGAGGGACACAACTCCAGTAGTGGTGGCAATAAAATGAGTCGGGTCTTTCAGTGGTCCTGGCCAGGTGTTCAGGGACCAATGCGAGCCCTTATCTCTAAAGACCTCGTCCAGTTCCTACGTACTCCTCAACAGTGGGTTCAATTCCTCCTAATGGGCTTCTTTATTGTGGTTTATTTGATCAATCTTTCCAGGGGCAGGGTTCACTTTGGCGATTTGCTCCCCTTCTGGCAAACAGCCATCTACGTCTTTAATTTTGGGTTTACAGGGTTCATTATGGCCGCTCTTACTGCCAGATTCGTTTATCCTATGATTAGTATGGAAGGACAAAGTTTATGGATGCTCCAAATGTCTCCCTTTACTATGAAGCAGGTATTTATTGAGAAATTCTGGCTGGCCTTTTTCTCTCTTTTCACCCTGGCAGAAATTGTAGCCTTATCCTCAAACCATTTCCTTGGCCAACGAACTGAAGTCGCCATTCTATCCAGTGGATTTCTGCTCATGACGAGCCTGGCTTTGATCAGTATGTCGCTTGGATTGGGTGCTGTTTATGCACAATTCAACGAGACCAACCCAATGAAGATCAGTAGTGGATATGGTGGGATCATCGCTGTTGTGCTCAGCTTGATCTATGTGGCTTTTTCAGTGTTATCTCTAGTGTTTGTGATCAATATTCTTCAATCAGAAGGGCCGGGATTCTTCATAACTATCACCATTGGTTTTATGTTGGTTCTCACAACATTATATACGTATTTGCCTTTAAAGTGGGGCATTAAAGCTCTGGGTAAATATGAACCATAAACCTGTTTTAAGTGAGCGAGGCGCATCAAACAGGCTTTAAGAGAAAGTAGAAACTAATCTAGTCGTCGCTTTACTCGGCTGGGAATTGGTTTAGTGTTTACCTGATAGAGATAATGTTACGAACACTTTCATTTCCTAAACGATCCACCGCAGTAACAGCCAGCCTATCTAATATCTCAGGTGGAGTCATGGCATCTTCAGAGCGAATAGCATATGGTAAAACGAGAGATTCCTTCTCAGCTGTAAGAATTTTATAAGTCCAATGCCCCCCCCGCTGTAAATAGATCACCCATTGATTCACATCATCCTTGTCTTCATGTAGCCAGTGGATGTGGGCGTTTCCATCTTTGATCTCGACCTCTACCAGGGGTGTAGCCGGTGCTGTGTTGTCCAGCCAGGGAGAAGGTGGAATTAAAGCTGCATCAGAATAGGGTCCTTTAAGTAGAATATCTGCGATTCCCCCAAAGTTCCGTTGCAGGGCTTTCATTGAAAAATGAACATTACCGGGACCATCTGCAACAATGCCTCGGGTGATCATGATCTGGCTAAAATTTTCAAGAGCTTGAGCTTCGGTTTCAATTTTACTGGTAAAGAGTCCTGGCCAGAGATTACGATTATGGGTGTTTTCATTGGCCCACCAAGCCAAAAGAACAGGGAAGCTTTGAGGGATTTTACGCGTTGGCCAATACAGTTGAGGCGTCCAATAATCCACCCAGCCTTCGTTTAGCCAAAGTTTCGCATCAGCGTAGAGTTTTGCGTATTGATCATAACCTTTTATGGAAGCAGGGTTTCCCGGCCGCCAGATTCCAAAAGGACTTATTCCAAATTTAACCCAGGACTTTTCAGCTTTGATTCCATCATAAACCCGAACTATAAAGGTGTTTACAGCATTCCGACGCCAATCGTGACGCTCAAGACTTCCACCGGTCTTCAAGTAGGCTTCCCAGGTTCTGTCATCTGGAAAAGGATCATTTCCATAAGGGTAGAAATAATCATCAAAATGGACACCATCAATGTCATAACGTCGAACCACATCCATAACCACATCATAGGAATAATCTTGAGTCTCCTTCATGGCTGGATCTAACCAGTACTGCCCCTTTTCCAGTTCCCGCACTAACTCTGGCCTGGTGGAGACAACAGAGGTTTCATTCTTTTCTCCGCTGGGATGGTGTGCCCTGTATGGGTTGAACCAGGTATGTAATTCCATGCCCCGTTTGTGGGCTTCATTTACCCAGAATTCAAGGGGATCATAATATGGCTCAGGAGCCGTTCCTTGATCTCCAGTCAAAAAATATGACCAGGGTTCATAGGCACTTTCATAGAGAGCATCACATTGGGGACGGACCTGAAAGATGATAGCGTTCAAGTTTAGGATAGCTGCTGAGTCCAACAGACTTATGGCCTCTGCTTGCTGTTCTTCAGTACTCAAACCCGGCTTACTGGGCCAGTCAATATTGGCAACCGTAGCCACCCAGGCTGCTCTGAACTCACGGGGCACTTCAATCTCATACTTTACAATAACATCCTCAACAGGCTTGATGGGCACAACTCCAGGTTGAGTGCCAACGCATGTGATGAGAGTGAGCAGGACAGGCAATAAGATTAAAGGCAGGCCTGTTATTGGCTTCATGAGATGCTTCCTTGACTATGTTCTAACATTAAGAAGTTTTTCTAATTTCTAATTTCTAATTTCTAATTTCTAATTTCTAATTTCTAATTTAATGGTGGTGTCCACCAGCGCCATGAACGTGGCCGTGCTCAAGCTCTTCCTTGGTGGGTTCGCGGACATCCATAACCTCTACATCGAAATGTAAGGTTTGATCTGCTAGCGGGTGATTCATATCTACTTTTACATCTGCTTCACCAATCTCGATGACGGTTGCAATATGCGTGTGATCCCCATTGCTGACCTGAAACTGGGCACCGACCTGAATCTCATTTTTATCCTCAAAACGATCCAGTGGAATATCCTGAACGAGTTCTTCACTACGTACGCCATAGGCTTGTTCTGGTGGAACGATAGCGATCAGTTTATCACCTTTAACTTTGCCTTCGAGTTCTTTTTCCAGGCCTGGAATCAAACCACCTGCTCCATGTATGTAAGCCAAAGGTTCGCGTCCGGAGCTACTATCAATGACCTCTCCGGCATCATTGGTTAGGGTGTAGTCAATACTGGCAACTTTGTTTTCTGTGATATTCATAACATTCTTTCTTTTTTTACAACGAAGGAAACGAAATTAACGAAGCTGTGCTTTTGTCATCATTTTTTCGTACCCTTCGTCCAATTCGTTGTGATCTTGTTTATTAATTTTGACGCCCAAAGCACATTGAAAGTCTTGATTTGTCTATTCTTCAAGGACCAGGCTAAATGCCGTGGTCAACTTTAATACATTTTTGCTTTCCCGCTCAAGATTAGCAGCGAGTTTTTTTGCAATATTTTCCATAACCAGAAAACCAATTTGGGGATGATCCAGACAAACCTGCTGGAAGGTTTCTTTTTCCATAACAACGATCTCACAATCGGTGGAGGCGGTGACGGTTGCCGTGCGTAATGATCCTTCCATAAGGAGAGCCATTTCACCAAAAAAGGGTTTTTGCTCTTCACTGAGCGTGATAAAGGTTTTGTCTTTGGTGTCGCTTTCGTCATCACCAAGGAGGGTCAATTTTTTACTGATGGTGATGGTTCCTTTTATAAGAATCAGCAGGGTGTTCCCCGTCTCGCCCTCTTCCATGATCGAATCACCGGTTTTATAGGTAACTAAACTGGTGGCCGGACGATAAACGGCAATCTCTTCCTCTTTTAAACCATCAAAGAGATGGCAATTATTAAGATGTGGGATATAAGGCATAGGCAGTCCGGTGGTTAGTTAGCATTATATGGAGATTCTTCGCATTCGCTCAGAATGACACTATTTAAGTAAGATCATTTGTTCGCCGGCTTTGATGATATAGCTCTTCTCGGGGTTGATGCGAACTTTCAATTTGTGTTCGTCGTCCTGAGTACGGCCAGCGGCTTTGAGTTTGGCGGCAATAAACTGATCCAGGTAATCACCAGAATCAGCAGCCAGAAAATCGCCAATTCCAGCAGAGGTCTCTTCCTGGTATACGCCAAGAATGGTTGTGTTGTGCTCCTCAAATGAAAAGGCAAATAGCTCTCCATAGGATTTTCCAACCATACCCTCTGGAACAGGCTGAGTGATGAGCCGACTTTGATCTGTATTTAACATTTGAGAAAGGAAAGCAGGAATGCCAGGATTGTGTAACTGGCTGGCACCCATAAAGGCTCCAAATTCATCGGCGACAATGATTCCATCCGCTTTGGCTCTACGAAGCTTGGATCTGTTTTCGTGCTGAAGGATGTATGCATAAACTTTTGCTTTAGGAGCCAGTGCTTTAATAGAGTAGGTGGCCAGCGCAGTTTTCTCATCCGCTTCTGCTGCTCCGATTTTAATGAGGTTGGGCAGAATTAGAACAGCCTTAGCTTTGGCAATATTGGCTTTTGACAGGATCTGATCCTGAGTAAAATCACCACGGACAAAGCCAAGATGACTGGCATTGAGCTTGGCTCTCCAGGCATCGATCTCCTCTTCAGATAATTCATTAACCAGCACAATGGAGGTCTTCTCGTCCTTGTCCTGTTTTAGGAAGGCGTCAAGTAACTCGTCTGCCAGGTCATTCCACCCGCAGATTACAATATGGTCAGTATAGTTTATTTTTTCCAAACCTTTACCCTCTCTAATTTTCCGGGCTACAAAGATAGATGATATAGTGGCTGTGAAGAATGAGATCAGCGCCAGTGAAAAGAACATCATGATAGATGCAGCTATTCTCGCTCCAGGTGTCGCTGGGGTAAGATCACCAAAGCCCACAGTTGTCATGGTCACCCAGGCCCAATAGAAGGCCTCAAAAAGATTGGTGATGGTGCGATTCTCTGACCCGTAGTCCAGGAGATAAACAGCAGTAGCTCCGACAAGAAGGATAACCCACAGGATTATAATTAGATCCAGGACGCCCTCTTCGCGGAGACGTTTTATCCAGGCCAGCATTTCACGGATGATTTTCATTCGTCTTAAACTAAATCAAAAGCGGAAATGATGAAGAGATAACTTTAAGACCTGGTTTCTAAAAATAGAGGGTTATTGAGATCAAATTGGGCTTTGATAAAGCGATACAGCTACTAGTTTACTAAAGTACTAATTTAGTGAAGGAACATAAGAATGAAAATACCTGTAGACTTGAAACACAAGCCTGTCATTGTGTCTGAGGATTATGATAAAATAGATGGTCGGAATATTAATTCAGACGCAAAGGGCCTCTCTCTGGGTTTAGCTCAATGGAATGAGCGCGGAAACGTCGATATCTCAGCTAAGATCTGGCGCTATACTGGAGAGAAATGGTCACGGCAATCAGAAGAAATGCCACTGCATCGGGTACTTGACCTGGCAATTCTGATCGTAAAATCAAGAAAAGTATTTTTAGAGCGCTATCATAAAAACGAAAAAGATTACCCTGACTACCCAACCCTTGATAGAATAGGCTTACAGGGTGGCGCCATGAATGTTGCGGTCTGCAAGGACAACTCTCAAATCGAAGGCGATATGGATCTATTCGAGGCAGCCATCTCTAAAGATGATGAAATTATTAGCGAACGCTTAAATGTGCTAGGCGGGCTACTAGCCGATCTGAAAGCAGGATAATAGAAAATTGAAAAAACTCAGTATGAGGAAGGCATCAAGCCTGTTGATTGCCAGCCTTCTAATTGTGGCCTGTACGGGACTGGATGACAAGCCCCTGCCAAGCGATGCCAGAGGGCAAATATATATTAATGGATTTGAGCTGAATGCTCAACGGAATTATCTCCTGGTTAACCTGATCAATAAGAGCCCCTACACCCTCACCTCATGTAAGTTTCAAGTAAATATCTATTCAATAGCTCAAAGCCAGGAGGATCCCTTGATTCTCACAGAAGTGAGTGCTGATGATGTGAAAGATGTTGAGGGATACGTTCCAGTACTCTCGGAGAATTTTTTTATTCGGGAGACCTTAAAGCCAGGCTACAGCACAGAAGTATACTTTGAATTTAAGCTGGATGATCTGAGTGAGCGAAATGTTTTCACGCAAGAGATTATCGAATTGAAAGGGAAAGTCTCGCCTTAAGCCAGGTCCAGGATCACACCTGGAGACGAAAAATGAACATTCCCAAACGCCCAAAACCGGTCAGGCTGAATATCCTTTAGTCCATCAAATAGAATACTAAGCCTTGCTATTTATTTTCCATGAACTTACGTTGATACACTCTATGCTACTGAACAATCAAAGAAAGGGATAAATTCTCATGGGCGATAAAGGCAGTAAAGACAAAGGTAAAAAAGAACTTCAGAAAAAAGCGGCACATACACTAAAAGAAAAACGTAAACTAAAAAAAGATAAAGCCCAGGAGAAAAAGGGTCGCTCCTATTCTGACACATGATATTCTAGGCAAGATTACTTTCGGGCAGCGAAATAGGCAGGCCCTTAATTCAGCCCAAGCGTTAACAGAGACAGTTATTACGAACCTGATCCACCATGTCTGAAGATGCTTCGGGTTGCCTCTTTGGGAAACCGTGATAAAGCAATACCTTTCCAAACAGATCAATTTGAGTTAAGCTTGCAGGAATGCAAAGTTAGGCAATTTTCATAAGTGAAATTGTTGAGCTAGAAGTACGACCAGATAGAGAGCTTGTTTTTCCGGCAACACACATTCAAGTAAAACAAACAGGATTCTTTTGCCCCTTTGACTGTGGCAGAAACAGCAATCCGATTATATTGTCATAGCAATTATTCAAATAAAGGAGATTTATTAAATGCGTAAAATGATTAAGGTCACGATACTGATTGCCACCATAGGCTTTTTATTGGTATCACCAAGCACGCTCAATGCCCACTGTCAGGTCCCCTGTGGGATCTATAATGATAATGCTCGCTTGCAGTCCATGCTGGAAGACGCGGCTACTATTGAAAAAGCAGCCCGCCTCATTAATGAGTTAGCCGGCAAGCAAGACGCCCAATCCCAAAACCAACTGGTTCGCTGGGTAAACACAAAAGAGATTCACGCCCAGAACATTATTGAGACCATTAGCAATTACTATTTGACACAGCGAGTTAAGTCTAGTCAAAAGGACTATACCGAACGTCTGGAAAAACATCATGCTGTGATTGTGGCCGCCATGGAAGCCAAGCAAAATGTAGACGCAAAGACAGGTGCAAGTTTAGTAAAAAGCATTAAAGCCCTGTCTGGCTATTATCCGGAGCACAAGCACTAAGACGGCAATGGAAACGCTCGCCTTTAAAAAAAAGCCACTTGATCTTTCCACCATAAATATTGAGGGTGATCGGGTCAAGCTGCTTTCCATAAATGAAAGCTATACGGAAGCGATATTCAAGGAATTCACGCCAGAAATTACGCGCTATATGCTCCCTAAACCTGCTGAAGTAATTGATGAAACCAAAGTATTTATTTCGGCATCATTAAAAGGAATGAAAGCTGGCAGGGAATTGGTTCTGGTGATTACAGCTAGCGAGAATGGAGAATTTTTGGGCTGCTGCAGTTTACACGGGAGAAGCAATCCAAACACTCCCGAGTTCGGAATCTGGCTTAAGCACTCAGCGCACGGCAAGGCTTACGGTTTAGAGGCGATCAAGATTCTGGGTCGCTGGGCAGTTGAAAACATTGATTTTGATTATGCCATCTATCCTGTTGACCGAGCTAACATCCCAAGTCGAATGATACCAGAATCAATGGGTGGTGTTGTCATTGAAGAGAAGCTGGTCAAGACGATGCGAGAAGACGTTCTTGATGAGCTGGTTTACAAAATAATGCCAAAAGCGCTGAAATAACCAAGCGTTAGAAATGGGATGACAAAAGTTCCAGGTGATATAGCATACGTTCCAGTTATGATTCTGTGGTATAATATATCCAAGGAATTAGGGGTTTAAAATTTGATCTTAGATTATCTACCATCGTCACTGAGACACCTGTTATGGAATGTGAGAATCTTTGCATTACGCCTGAAAATTAGGCTTAACAGGCTTCGTTCTCAAGAAGAAGTCTTTCGTTTTACCTGCAATATTTGCGGGGGGATATCAGTTTCACCCTTAAACCTGGTCAAAAACAGGGAAGCGCCCTCCTGTACCTCTTGTGGATCGAATCGACGGTTTAGATCCATCATTTATGTACTACTTAAAGAGTTAACAGGTCGAGAATCAAAACTGGTAGAGATTGAAGAGCAAAAACAGCTCAGCGGAATGGGTTTAAGCGATGCAAATGTGTATGCCGCTGGGTTATCCAAGAAATTTGACTACACGAATACTTATTATCATAAAGAACCCCAACTTGATATAACATCAGTCAAACCGGACAGGCACGAAAGTGTCGACTTTATCATCTCTAGTGATGTGTTCGAGCATATTCCCGTTCCCGTAGAGACCGCATTTGATAACCTATACAAAACATTAAAAAAGAACGGCCTTTGTGTCTTTTCAGTTCCCTACAAGCTGGATGGAACAACCGAGGAGCACTTCCCCGACCTATATGAATATCACATTGAGTCGGCTCACGGAAAAACAATCCTGGTGAATAAGACACAGGAAGGTCAAGTTCAAAAGTTTGAAAGCTTACGTTTTCACGGAGGTCCTGGAGCCACACTGGAAATGCGACTTTTCTCTCTCAACGATTTAATTGAGAATATGAAAAATGCTGGATTCACTGACATTAAAATTCACCTGGAAAATGTACCGGAATTTGGCGTGTTAATCGAGGAAAACACAAGGTCTCACATTATTTCAATGCGTAAACCCGAATAGAACTTTATTGAAGGTTTTTAGTTGGAGAGTTGATCAGTTTCGATGGTCATCACTATTTGATAGCTGAGCCGAGAGCTCCAGCATTCGTTCTTTTTCGGCCGTACTAAGCTGTTCGTAACCAACCTGGGTAATCTTATCAAGCAGTGCATCCATCTCTTTCCGCAAATCAGAAACGCTCTCTACTTTATGCCAGCCCTTTTTCTGTGTTTGTCTTGAACGAGCTGTTGATTTCTCTTGTACAATACGAAACTTAACAAGCTTGTCGAGCCACTGTTTCCAGGGAATGTTGAAACTTCTGTATCGACCACTTCTTTTTAAATAGATCAAGCCAACTACAAGCCCTCCAAGATGAGTTATGTGGCTGATTCCATCGCTGTTTCCAATGGAGGCAAAGGTCATAAATCCCATAAAGAGCATCAGGTATTTCACCTTAACTGGCACTACCAGGTACACTAAAACCTTTCGGTTGGGGTAGGTCATAGCATAGGCTAGGAGAATCCCATAAACGGCACCACTGGCACCGATAATAGAAGGTATATAGCCGGTGCTTCCAAAAAGGACACCGATGAAATAGGGTACCAGCGAAAAGATTCCAGCACCGACACCGGTGATCATATAATAACGCAGAAATTCTTTGCGACCCCAGAGACTCTCTAGCTCAGAGCCAAACATCCATAGCATGAGCATATTGATGGCGATGTGCCAAAAACCAGCGTGGAGAAAGAGATATGTGAAGGGCTGCCAGACGCGGAAACCGAAGATCACATTATGTGGGTTTAAGCCAAACCACTCAGCCCAAGCTTGCATGCCGCCGAGCTGAGTAATAAAAAAGACAACAGCATTAGCGATGAGGAGCTGTTTCACCCCATCCCCCATTTTACGAGGACCGAATTGCATGCGTGGTGGACCTTGTGGTGATTGCCATTGATTCATGTTTTAGTATAAGAATATTACAGACGATTAAAAGGAGCTAGCTAATAAAAAATCTATTTCAGCCACAGATGAAACACAGACGCCTCAATTTGTGGCTGGTGAAACGTACTTCTAAAATAACCTTTGGCCAATAGAGCCATAAAACCTCTCTGTGTTCTTCGTGTTCTCTGTGGTTTAGCTTCAAAAATTAAAGCCTACTCACCCACTCCATTAATTGAGCGGTGAGAAAGCCAAAATAGAGACCCAAAATATTCCCCATAACGCCCATAAGTAGTCCAACTGGGGCCATCCCTTTTTGATAGACTGATGCTACAATAGGCGCCGTGACAACACCGCCAATGTTGGCCTGAGAACTGGTGGCAATCAAAAACATGGGTGCTTTAAGTAATCGGCCAGCGAAAAATAAGACGGTGGCATGAATACCGATCCAGACAACGCCTACAGCTAAAAACATAGGTGCTTCTGTGATTGCTCTAAGATCGGCTTTAGCGCCGATGGTTGTAAGCAGTAGATAGAGGAAAAAGTTCCCCAAGTGAGAGGCACCGTGTTTCTCAAGTTTTGCAACGGGTGTAAAAGATAAGCCCAGACCGATAATGGAGACCAGGATAACGGTCCATCCAAAACTAGTCACAACCTTGCCAAGATCAGGGAGCATCTCCCCCGCTTTCAGGCTCAGAAAACCCAAACCTAGACCAATAACGATCATAAAAATCAGAGAGGAATAACTCAAGGGAACGGACGGGCTTTTATCTGAATTGGCTAGATGTTCACTGAGCTCATGAACTGGAGAGTCTGTCACTTGATTCCATTTGTCAAGTTTGGATTGAAAGGCGGAAAGAAAGATGACAATACCCATCCAACCATAACCGATAACAGTATCTATAATAATCATAACACCGAAAAGTTCATCTCGAACATCAATGGAAGTTCCAATAGCCACCATGTTTGAGCTACCACCAATCCAGCTTCCTGACAATGCGCCCATTCCCTGCCAGGCATCTTCAGGGAGCCAGGCGCCGAATATGGCGAGACTAACAACCCCGCCAAGAACAATACCAAGTGTTCCGGCGAACATGGTTCCCAAAGCTTTGGGTCCCAACTTCGTGATTGCTCTTACATCAGCAGAGAGCAGCAATAAAACCAGTGCTGCTGGCAGTAAATAGGTTTTGACCCAAGTATAGAGAACGGATTGTTCCGGTGTGATGCCCACAGTCGTGGAGATCATAGGCAGAAAATATACCCAAATAACAGGAGGGATGACCTTAAAGACTTTTTGACTCCAGGCTTGTTCCTTCACAAAATAGATCAAACCCATGAGGGAAACGAGATAGACGAGTAGTGCAGTTGGATCTTGGATCAGGGGCATGTATTATTCTCTTGGTTATGGTTTAATGTGCAGTGTAGAACTGTAGTATGCTGTGACTCTACTGGGAATCTAAAATCGATTGAATTTCTTCATCGGTCATACTGAATTCTCGGGCTTCTTTTGCCAGATGGCGCCAAACCAGGGGCAGACCAAGAAGGAGTAATCCCAGAATGAGATAAAAGGAGAGCGGCTTCATGAAAAACAAACCGGAGATGCCAACAATCCCAGCGACGATAGTAGTTGCTCTTCCATCTCTAGCTAGAATGCGTCGTCGTTCATTTAGGGCGGCTTGTAGCTTGTCAACTTCCGTTAGGCGACGATCTGATTCATTGAGTTGTCCAAGTACGGGATGATTGTCAATTTTAGTCATGCTTAGTTTCCTGGTTTTCAAAATATACTTCAGTGTACCGGTTGGCATTTGGCATAAGGTGGGGAACATAGCCCTTAAGGTTGGGCTGAACAACTGTGTATGCAATAGGGTACCACATAAAGACATAGGGAGCTTCATTGACGAGAATACTATCAATCTGCTGAGCCAGGCTAGTTCTCTCTTCAGGAGAGGCGCTTCGCTGAAGCTTTTGAATCAATGCATCTACAGAGGTGTTTGAGTAACGATTTCTCGTAGCTGCTGTTTCAGTATGAAAGAGGGGTGCCAGGAAATTTTCTGCATCAGCATAATCTGCCCACCAGTTCCCCCAATATGCGTCTGTTTCACCTTTTCGCATGGCATCTCGCATCATGTTCCAGTCGTTCCTGACTAAATGAACCTTAAACCCGGCTTCGCTTAGGTAATAATGAATAGCTTCGATGGTTTGGGAAACAGCCGCGCCAGGATCAACCCAGAGGTCAAATTCACAATCATCATTATAGCCCGCCTCCCTGAGAAGCTGGCGAGCGCGGTCAGGATCGTATGGAAGTGTTTGTCGACTACTGTCATAAGCAGAAAGGCGTGGTGGAATTGCCCCTAACGCCAGAGTGGCACTGTTATGTAAAACGCGCTTGATGATTTTCTCCCGGTCTATAGCTAGGGTAGCCGCCTGACGTACGCGAATATCATTAAAGGGAGGCCGATCAACATTCATAGCTAGGTAATAAAGACCCAGTTCTTCTAGTTTATGAATGTAGGGTTTCCAGATGGAGCTCCGCGTCCAATATTTAAACTCTGAGTTAGGTATTGCCATCACATCCAGATTACCTGCTTCAAACTCTAAAGCAGCAGTTAATATCTCTCCAACATTATTTAATAATAAACCCTCGAGTTTTGCTTTGCCATCATAATAGTTTTCGTTTCGCTTGAGTCGAATATTCTGGTCAGCCTTCCATTCAGAGAATACCCAGGGCCCGGTTCCCATGGGTTGCTCCTTTAGGTCTTCACCCCAAGAGCTGGAGACGATTGCGGTAGCAGGGGCACCGAGGAAGCCGAGGAATGGCGCAAAAGGGCTCTCCAGGGTCAATTGAACCGTATCTGGTGAAATACGCGAAATACCTTGTATTGTATCAGCCTGGCCTCTCATGAAGGCTGTTGCACCTTCGATTGGAGTAAGCAGCCAGGTTTGTGGGGATCGCGTGTCTGGATCTAAAACTCGCTCGAATGAATGTTTAACATCAGTAGTGGTGAGTGTTTCGCCATTCCAAAATAAAACACTATCTTTTAGTTTAAAGGTATAAACTAAACCATCATCTGATATGGTCCACGATTCAGCAAGGCCCGGTTCTATTTCTGTGCCAACACCAAACTGCACGAGATTGTTATACATGAGTGAAGTTAAAACTGCTGTTGTTATGTCAGTAGATAAAGCGGGATCAAGAGACTTAGGTTCTGTGGTAATGATAAGGTTTAGGTAATTAGCATACGGATCATCCGGGCAGCAGGAGGAGATGCTGAGGATCAACAATAAAGCAAAGCCAAACAAGTAGGATTGTTTGGAGGAAGCGCTCTGTTGACGGTCACTGATGGACATGTTTGATCTCATAGTTAGGTTATTGTCTAGCTCAATATTTTTTAAAGGTGAATTAAGATATCCAGAAATTCATGAATGTGAAAATAAATGTAAGGGATATGAAAAATGACTTGACTGACCGACTGGCCGGTCATATTTTATGACGTAATCATACATAGAAAGGTAACCACACCATGACTCCCTTACAAAAAGACCCGGCAAAACCTGAGGCAATTATACGAGCGGCCATACATGTTTTCGCTCGAGATGGCCTGGAAAAAGGCAAAATAGCTGATATCGCCAAAGAGGCCAATATCGGCAAAGGTACTGTCTACGAATACTTTAGCAGTAAGGATGAGATATTTCACGCTATTGTTGAAACACTCATGGGTGACATGATAGATGCTTCTGAAAAACTGTATTCAATGGATCTCACTCCCAAGCAGACCTTGTTGACTTTTATGCGTATGAATACCGAAATTATTTTCGAGATGGAAGATGCCATGTTGATTATGACTGAGATTTGGGCTCAGGGAGCTAGAGCCATTAAACGAGGTGAGCATGAACCGGCGGGGCTCTCAGAGGGTTATGATAAGCTGAGGGGCCTTGTGATTAAGATTCTAGAGTCAGGGGTCAAATCGGGTGAATTTCGTGAAATGAATTACGACGGTGTTGCCACCCTATGCTTGGCATTCATTGATGGTTTTGTCTGGCAGTTCATGCTCAATAAAGATAAAGCCGCTTTTGAAACAGCACTTGCGGAAGGTATTGAAAGCTTCATGAAAGGACTAGAGCCATGAGACTCCGCCTAATTATGATCACCTTTCTTGGACTGTCAACCCTCTTCGCTCAGACACCCACTGCTGCTGAAATCATTGACCGCGTCACAAGTATCATGTCACCAGAGAACACTTATTCCAAAGGATCACAGACCATTATTACCAGTTCCGGCAAAGAACGGGTTTTTGAATTTGAATCCTGGTCAAGTGGAAAAGGAGAGAGCTCCCTTACCCGCTATACAAAACCGGCAGCCATTCGTGGGCAGGCATTCCTTATGCTAAATAACGCTGATGATATCTGGAGCTACTTTCCCAGGACCAAGCGAGTTCGAAAGCTGGCTTCCCATGCTAAAAAACAAAAGATGCAAGGCTCTGACTTCACTTATGAGGACATGGGTGGTGGAGATGTGTTTCAGACAAAATTTAAGGCGACCATCCTGGCGGAAGAAACTCGAGATGGTGAGCTTACGTGGAAAATTGAACTAATGGGCATCCCCGAGGAGGAACCCCCTTATCCAAAAATCGTGCTTTGGGCGCGTCAGTCAGACTATTACCCCATCGCCCTGGATTACTATGATGAAAACGGTTTTAATTCCAAGTCTCTCGTCATGTCTAATATCCAAATGGTTGAAGATTACCCAAGTGCCATGATGATGGTGATGACGGATAACAAGGAACGGTCCAGCACAACTATGCGAACCCTTGAAATCACCTACAACTGGGAACCACCCAAAGGTTTCTTTTCAGAAAGGAATTTGAAAAAATGAAAAGCTGGGGGATAATTCTTTTTCTACCTCTCATGCTCTGGGCTCAACCAGAATTTTTCGGATATTTCGAATCGGAGGCTGACCTCATGCAGCTTGGAACAGTGAATTATAATTTTGGCTACAATAAATTTCGTCTTGATGTTGAAGCGCGTCCTAATGATAATGTGCTTATTGGAGCCAATGTCAATATCCAGAAGTACTGGGGAAAGACCAGTTGGAATATCTATGATTTTCTACCGGGGTATGCCAACTCTGGCTTGGTTCAAAACATAGAATTACAAGACACCATCATGGTGGATAATGTCTATATGAGGCTCACATTTCCGTGGTTGGATATGACCTTAGGAAGACAACAGATTTCGCCGGGTGTAGGCTATGCCTGGAATCCAACCGATATTTTTAATTCTAGATCGCTCCTGGATCCCAGCTACGAACAGACTGGAATCGCGGCTATTCGATCTGTTGTTCCACTGGGCAATCGTTCTTCATTTGAGATGGTGATGATCCCAGCAGATAATTTTGAGAATGCGACAAAACAATTTTGGCTGAATGGTGGCTTTGGTCGTTTCGACTTTTCACTGACTACTGCCCAACAACAATGGCAATCATTGCATGCTTTCACCTATGGATATGGTGAAGAAGATGAGAGATGGCTGCATGGGGGGTCACTTGTCGGAGAGATACTTGGATGGGGGGTATGGACAGAGTTTGGGGTAAACAATATTGTATACAGCAGTTTTTATGAGCTCTATAGTAGTTCGAGCATAATTGCCTATGAACCCCCGATAGATTCTTTCAACGAGTATGTTTTTGGGCTAGACCACACCTTTGATAATTCAGTCTACGTTCTAGGTGAATATTTACACAATGAATATGGTAAAGCTAAAGCAGATGAATTGATCATTTATGATTATTTGTATAGCTTAAGTGGGAAATCCCATAGTCTCATGCAGGACTATGGCTTCCTCTATCTTATGCACCCCACTTTTGATCTTGTTAGCCTGAGTGCCCTGGCCATTGCCAATTTTAACGACAATAGCGGGACCTTTGCACCCCAGTTGGACTGGAACATTTTTGATGACACGAACATCTCACTGCAGGGAAGCCTATTCTGGGGCGAAGAGGACACAGAGTTCGGACTACAGGACTGGGGATTGCGACTCAGACTGAGAAGTGATTTTTAATGACAAGACACGAACAGCACAAATCATCACGAATTAACACGAAAGAGTATTTATATACACCCGATGTTAGTCCAGACAGTTCATCGTATTTGTGCTATTCGTGTCAAAAAAACAGTCTCTGCGCGCTCTGCGAGAAAGCTATAATTCTTTTAATAAAAAGGGGTGGAACATGAGAGATAGATTAATCAAGAAACTAGCCGACCTGGCTGTAAATAAAACCAAGCTAATGCTCTGGGGTGTTGGGCTTGTAACTGTAATTACCATGGTTCTTTCAGGCGGAATGTCTATGACCCCCAAATGGTCTGATATGCTTCCGGAAGGTGATCCACGAACCATAGAATTTGATCGCATCCTGGAAGAGTTTCAGTCAGCCTCAAGTATTGTGGTTGTCGTGCAGGGAGCTGAAGAAGACATCAAGGCTTTCGCCAATGATTTAGCACCCAGAGTGTTGGAACCCCTGACCATTCCCGGAAAGGATACGGAGCCCTACGTATATGTTCGTAGAGCGGATTACCTGGCCGACCTGGATTTCATGAAAGAACACGGTTTCATGCTCATGAAAGAAGATGATCTGAAAAACCTGAAGGATGTATTTCAGGATCCTGGTTTATCAGGACTACTGACCAATATAAACAACAGTTTCGAAAAAGAGTTTATTCAGCCGGAAGAATCGATTTCCTCGAGAGAGGAAGAAGATGGAGCCCTAGTCTTTTTGAATGGGATTAATAGCTGGCTGGGAGAAATGGAGCAGACCCTCCAAACCGGTAAAATTGAGGCTTCTGCAGCTGAAAGCGCTGTAGACAGACTGCTTCTCGGAGAACCCTATTTCCTCTCTTATGATCGCCAGGCACTTATCATGAATCTGATCCCCACTTTCAGTATGCTGGATGCATTCATGATTGTGGATGGCACTGATGCAGTCCAGGGGGTACTTAATGATGTTCTAAAAGCACACCCCAATGTGCAGGCTGGTCTCTCTGGAGCCATAGCTGTTGGTCGAGATGAAATGGTCTACAGTACCCAGGGACTTGAAATATCAATGCTGCTTTCAATTTTTGCAATTGGAGCACTGTTGTTCTTTGCCTTTAAAATGTGGGATGCACCCCTGTTGGCGCTAGCGAATCTGATTATTGGATTGATCTGGGCAGCAGGCGTGGTGGCCATCGTTGTCCCGGTTTTAAATATTATGACTGCGATGTTCATGATCATTCTCATTGGACTGGGCATCGACTTTTCTATTCATGTTATCTCTACATTCACAGAAATGCGTACCCAGGGACTTTCATTGGAAGAAGCTACATTAGCAGGTCTGGAGAAAAGCGGAAAGGGAGTTTCAACAGGTGCAATTACCACCGCTGTCGCATTTCTTGCTTTAATGATTGGTGACTCGCGTGCCATGAGTGAACTGGGGCTGGTTACTGCCATTGGTCTTCTGGCTGTCATGATCTCAACCTTTGTAGCCCTTCCAACCTTTCTGGTTGTAAGAGAAAGAAGTAAAGAACGCAAAAGAGCTAAAAAGGGAATTAAGGAACAGCCCCCAAGAGATATTACTTTTAAGGCCTTGGGAAAAACCGGGAGCTTCATACAAGACTACCCTTGGAGTTCTATCGCTGCTGTTGTTGTGATCACCATATTACTGGCATTTTCAGCTGGAAAAATAACATTCAACCACAACATGATGGATCTGGAGGCAGAAGGATTGCCCAGCATTATGCTCCAGGACACTGTGCAGGACAAGTTCGATCTAAGTATGGATTTTGCCTATCTGGTTTCAGAAAGTGTTGAAGAGTCACGTGCATTAAAAGAAAAAGCTAAGGATTTACCGTCAGTGGCTACTGTAGATGATATCTCAAGCTTTTTACCTTCAATGGAAGAACAAGCGGAAAGGATCCCTCATATCCTGGAGGTTCGAGATCTCATGAGTCAGGCTCATATTTCTCCGCTTAGGACGAAAGACATGGCCACAGTCCGTCAGGAAATCGAGCGTCTGGAAATGAACGTGATGGAATTTCAATCCATGGCTTTTCTCGGTGGACAGGACAAGGTTTTTGCTCGGACTACAGAAATTGTTGGTGATATCGAAGGAACACCAAGCAATACCATATTCACCAGGCTGTATCAACTAATGGATCAGGGAGACAAGCTGGTAAGCGATCGTCTGAATGCATTCCAGGATGCATATGCAGACTATTTTGCCGCTAGCGTAATCAATATGACCAATACAGATCCACTGACCCTGGATGTGTTGCCGGTATCAATTGTTGACCGCTATGCAAGCAAAGATCGATCACTCTTTCTTACAACGGTATTACCATCTGGAAACATTTATCAGGACCGTCTTTTTCTTGAGCAATTTGCTGGAGAGCTAGAAACGGTAAGTGACCGTACAACAGGAATGCCGCCCATCATGAATGCTCTGATTGAGATCATTGGTCGTGATGGCAGGAATGCAGCCATACTGACTCTGGTGCTTGTCTATCTCATTCTGCTTATGGACTTTAGGTCTTTTGGATATGCAATAGCAGCTCTACTTCCCCTGGCAGTTGGAGCCATCTGGATGATCGGGCTCATGCAGCTATTTGGGCTTCAGATCGACATGATGAATGTCATGGCCTTGCCGCTGATTCTGGGAATAGGAATAGATGATGGAGTGCATGCCGTTCACCGCTGGCGACTGGAAGGTTCTCGCCCAGCCTATACTGTAATGTCCAGCACTGGAAAAGCTATTCTACTAACAACATTGACGACCATGTTAGCATTTGGCTCCATGGCATTTTCACCCTTCAGGGGATATGCAAGTCTCTCGTATGCACTTATTTTTGGTGTAGGGGCTTGTTTTTTAACCACAGTCATTATTCTATCTGCAATCATGGGTATCAAGGACAAGAAAAAAGCTGCGTAGATATCGATTATTAAAGACAGGGTTCAGTCATTGCCTGTGAAAGCCAGTGACTGGACCCGGTTATAAACCGGACAAAAGAGAACTCAATCATCTATAAATTGCTTCAGAAAATAGTAAGTGTAAGCAGTAGGACTGGTAGACTCAGACCGCAATCATCCTTCTCACGATTTTGGTGGGGTTTCGTTTATTTACTCCTCTTCATGAATTTCTGGCGGATCATCTTTCTTGCATCTCAGGCAGAGTTTTTAGAAATCGCAAACTGGAGAATGTACATCCAGTCGTTCCTTATTGGTTTTCGCCTGGATGCCGTTGTGGCCTCCTATCTTGTCTTACCCATTGGGCTGCTGCTTCTCCTGAAGGCATTCAAGATAAGGGAGGAGATATTTAAGCGAATTTCGTTCATGTATTTCTATATCCTGTCTATGCTCATCTCTCTCGTAAATATCGTAGACATTTTCATTTTTCGTGAATTCAATACCCATGTGAATTTTCTGACAGTGAGTTCTTATGTGGTCCAGAAGGACAGCATGAGTTTCATTTTTGAGGAGTATCCTATCTTCTGGGTCGCTGTGGTACTTTTACTTCTGACCTGGTTGGTCTCCACTATCTACGCCAGGGTTCGTGACAGGATAGAGGATAAACCAGCCACCCTGATCACCGGATTTGCAGGTGTTTTTGTATCCATCTTGGTCCTGGGAATCAGTCTCCGCGGAGGTTGGCAGGAAAGACCCATTGACTGGGGACATGCTATGTTCTCTAAGGATTTTATCAGCAATCAGACCGCGCTGAATCCCCTCTTCTTTTTTGGTCGCTCCTATGTTCAGTTCTCATCAGCGAGCAGCACCCAGGAATTGATCAATTTTTATGATGATGCAGATGCCTTTCGTTTGACCCGGCAGCTGCTTGAAGCTCCTAGAGCTGAGTTTCTCAATGAAAATACCATGCTTCGGAGAAATGACTCAAGCATAGAAAAACCATATAATATCATCCTGTTCATTCTGGAGTCCCATACAGGCGCTTTCTCTGGTTATATCAGAGAAGATAGCTCTTCCATTACACCAAATTTAGACCGTATGGCAAACCAGGGGATTGCGTTTACAAACTGCTATGCAAACGGGAAACGTTCTGCCCATGGTATCAGTTCAATTCTCATGTCTTGGCCAAACCTACCCGGCCTCCCGCTTATTTCGAGAATGGAATCGGTGAACGAAGCTCCAAGTTTAGGAACGACACTTCAGGGGATTGGCTACGAGACCATTTTTATGTATGGGGGAGATGCCCAGTTCGACAATATGAAGGGTTTTGTAACGGCGAATGGCTTTGACCGGATCATTGAAAGAAATGACTTTCCCGGTTCTCAAGAAGGGACCAAATGGGGTATCTATGACCACCACGTTTTTGACCACACACTGGAAGTGCTGGATCAGGCATCCAAACCGATCTTCCTGACCCTTTTTACCACAAGCAATCATCAACCCTGGACCATTCCGCCTGAGTATGAGGAAAAGATACCGGTCTACTCCGACACCTTATACAATCGCGGTAAAGTCCATCGCAGTATGTCTTATGTTGATTTGGTTCTGGGTGAATTTATGGATAAAGCCTCTGGGATGGACTGGTATGACAATAGTATTTTCGTTTTCATCGCTGATCACAGTCTGTCCGTTGCGAGAGACCAACTACAGGGCATGAGAAATGCCCACATCCCATTTGTGATCTATGCTCCGGGATTACCCCTGGAAGCTCGCAGGATAGACATGCCGGTCAGTCAGGTTGATGTGGCACCGACACTCCTTGGTCTCATTGATTACTCCCAGCCCTATACCTTTTTTGGACAGGATGTCCTGTCCTCAGATTCCACACTTGCCTGCAGGATAACTGGTGATGAGGCTTTTTGGTTAGAGGGCAATTACCTCTATACTGAACGCCTGGGTCAAGACGCTAAATTATATGAGGTGACCTACCCGATTGAAGCAGTACAGAAAGAAGTGGACTCAAATTCACCGCTATTCAGCTATTATCAACGCCACTTTCGATCCTACATTCAAACCGGATCAAACCAGTTTGAAAAATTCAGAATAAACAAAAATTAGATTCTACCCTCACAGTCCGATATTTCACGCAGTCAAATATGATTGGAACAATAGGATAAATGTTGGGTTAATGACTATGTCGAATAGCTTATTCGAGAGGACTTTGTCTCGATTCTAAGAGACATCAGTTTTACATTAGATAAACAGAATTGAGCCCAAAAAAGAGAGAGAATAATCATGTCACAACAATGGGATTCAGCACCAGAACTAACAATTGATACCAGTAAAAATTATATAGCAGAGATCGTTACAAATAAGGGCAGTATGACCCTTGAGCTTTCTGCACAACATGCCCCCAAAACAGTAAACAACTTCGTATTTCTCGCTCGCGAAGGCTATTACGATGGTGTTAGTTTCCATCGGGTAATCCCAAATTTCATGGTACAGGGTGGCGATCCAACTGGCTCAGGAATGGGTGGTCCAGGCTACCAGTTCGAAGATGAATTTGCCAACAATCCTTTACGTCACATAGATAATGTGATCTCTATGGCCAATGCTGGTCCCGGGACAAATGGTAGCCAGTTCTTTATTACCCACGCTTCCCAACCTCATCTTGATGGTCGCCATACTGTCTTCGGAAAGCTCACTTCTGATGTTGCTGTTCTGAACAGCATTCAGGGTGGTGATGTTATGGAAAAGGTTACGATTACAGAAGGTTAATATTTACAACTCAAGGCTGGGATTCAAATCCCAGCCTGGTAATAGCCAACATAATCATTTCCCGTGAAATACCCAATGCGCCGCAAAGACCGAGAGCTCTCAACAGAAGATGCCATGACCATTTTAGACAATGGTGAACATGGTGTCATCTCTTCTGTGAGTCCAGATGGTCAACCCTATGGTACCCCAGTTAGTTATGTTATATACGATGGGTGTATCGATTTTCATTCGGCTACTGAAGGTCATAAAATCTCAAACTTTGAGCATGAAGTTCGTGTCTCATTTTGTGTTGTTGGAAAGACGGAGATCCTTCCCGAAAAATTCTCTACTCGTTATGAAAGCACTATTGTCTTTGGGAGAATCTCTGAGCGTGAAGGAAAAGAGAAATTCAAATCCCTTCAGGCTTTAGCTGCAAAATATTCACCAGGCCTGGTTAAAGGGGGTGATGACTATATCGAGGCTTTAGACTTTAGGACGCGGGTCTTTTCTATTTCCATGGATCAAATCACTGGCAAGGCCAGAAAGTAAACCTGTAATCCTTAACCAATTCGGTATGGCGGTGTCTAACAAGGGTTATATTCAGCCCACTATAAAGATGCTCAATGATTGGAGAATTAAAGAATGACACATAAAATGAAGCAAATAAGTATCCTTTCTGCGGTCATCGTGATCTCAGTTGGACTGATGTTATTGCTCATATCCCTTAAGTCCACCCCAAAAAGAAAACCACCGACGGACACCCGCCCTGTAATCAATACCTTAACAGTAGAAAACAGCTCTATCCAACTCACAGTTCCTGTGATTGGAAGACTTTCAGCACAGCAAAAAGTCGACATTTTGGCAGAGGTCACAGGCGTGCTGGAGGTTAATCACAAAGAATTCCTTACAGGTCAGAGCTACAAAAAAGGTGATGTGATGTTGCGGATCAATCTGGAAGAAACGTTACTGAGCTTAAAAGCCCAGCGAAGCAGTCTTCTTACCGCCATTGCAGCACTTTTACCTGAACTGAAATTCGACCACCAGGAAAGCTATAAACAGTGGAACGACTATCTGCAGGACTGTGATATTGAAACAAGAGTAAAACCACTGCCCCAGCCCCTAAATGAACGTGAAAAACTGTTTGTCGCTGCGAGAGGTATTTTTACCAGTTATTATCAGATCAAATCCCTGGAATCCAGATTGGGAAAATTCACCATTCGGGCACCTTTTGACGGGGTCTTGATCCAGAGTAAAATCACGCCCGGAAATTTGGTTCGCGTGGGACAATCCCTGGGAGTCTTGATCAATCCTAGTGTATATGATTTCGAGACCAGCGTCAGTACTGATGAAGTTGATCAAATTAATGTTGGCGATAAGGTACAGTTGGAGAGCGAGAACATTAAAGGTTCGTGGACAGCCACTGTTACACGTGTGAATGTGGGGATGGACGAAAACAGCCAGATGGTAAAGGTTTTTGCCGAACTTTCAGCACCAGAGCTCCGAGATGGCATGTTTCTTCAAGGCATGGTGTTGACCAGTTCCTTCGTTGACGCCCTTAATCTGCCCCGAAAAATGCTTCACAATGGGAACGTTGCCCTGGAGTATATCAATGGCGCAATCAAATACCGTGAAGTTGATGTGATCTCGACTCAAGGCGAAAATGCCGTGGTCAAAGGACTTCCCAACGGGATATTATTATCCACGAAAACCTTGAATCTTTATGATGGTGCTGAGGTGAAAGTTTCAGGCGCAGAAAAAGACAAGCCTATAGATCCCACAAAGAAGAAAGCCTAGGGCTCTAGACCCATGAAAGGCATCATTCAATATTTCATTAAATATTCCACAGGTGGGAATGTATTAATCCTGTTGATCTTGTTTCTAGGATGGTTTGGGTTTTCATCTTTGCGCTCAACACTGATTCCCCAGATTGATCCCGGAGTCATAAATATTACCACGGTTTACCCAGGTGCTTCCCCAGAAGAGGTGGAACAGGGTGTGATCCTAAAAATTGAGCAGAGCTTACAGGGTCTTTCGGGGATCAAAAAGTTAACCTCTATCTCAAGAGAAAACCTGGGAACTGTGACAGCCCAGCTGGTTAGTGGAGTTGACGCTGACCTGGTCCTACAGGATATCAAGAACGCTGTGGATGGAATCAGCTCATTTCCCACCAGTATTGAGCCGCCAAGAGCCAGCAAATGGGAGTTTCGCTCAGATGCCATTGATTTTATGATCAATGGTGATGTTGAACTAACCCAGATCAAGCAAGCGGTATTGCGTGTAGAAGACGACCTTTTAGCGATAAAAGGGGTCAGTAAGATTGAGATTAGTGGTTTTCCGGATGAAGAGATTGAGATCGCATTCAGAGAGAATGACCTGGAAACTTATGGAATTTCCCTGTCCCAGGCAGTTAGTGTAATCAAAAATACCAACATTGATCTTACCGGAGGAAATATTCGGGGAGAATCCGAAGATCTGAGTATCAGAACCCGACAGAAAAAATATTATGCAATCGATCTGAATAGCATCGTTTTGAGATCTCACAGTGATGGGACTGTACTCCGCCTATCTGATGTCGCCGATGTAAAAGAGCAATGGGCTCAGGATCCAAATGCTGTTTATGTGGACGGAAAACCAGCGGCACTGATTAAGGTTAAATATACCAGTGAAGAGGATATCATCCATGTCGCCGATATCGTTGAAGACTATGTAGAAAAGTTCAACCTGAGGAACGATGTTCTTCAAGCTAAGATCCTTGGAAACCAGGCTGACTCTGTTCGGAGCATGCAGGCCATTCTGGCGAATAACGGTATTGTCGGTTTCATCCTGGTACTCATTTTTCTTTCCATGGCGCTAAACCCGAGGATGGCATTCTGGGTTGCACTTTCAATTCCAATTTCTTTTTTGGGCATGTTCGCCCTGGCAGCCCTTTTTGACATCACATTGAACCGTATATCCATGTTTGGAATGATTCTGGTAGTTGGAATTTTGGTTGATGATGGAATCGTGATTGCCGAGAATATTTACCAGCACCATGAAAAGGGTAAACGACGCATCCAGGCTGCAATTGATGGTGCCTTGGAAGTGCTTCCAGCCGTAACGTCTGCTATCATCACAACCATGATCGCCTTTTCAGCATTTATGCTGATCGAGGGTACCTTTGGTCAATTTTTCAAGGAAATGGCTTTTGTCGTCATGGCAGCACTCTTTGTTTCGCTCATAGAAGGCGCTTTGATTCTGCCGGCACACATCGCCCATTCAAAAGCATTGAAGGCAGACAGAAAACCTTCCTGGCTTGAAATCAAATCCACTTACTCTCTGGCATTGCTAAGGGATAATTGGTATGCACCAGTCTATAAAAAGGCTCTTGAAAACCGCTTGATCACACTAACGGTAGTTACTGGTCTTTTTCTCATCACCATTGGAGCAGCTATTGGAGGTGTGATACAAATGGGTGGGAGTGACTTCGAGAACCAGAGCCATTCTGATGTAAGCCTTCAAATGCCACCAGGGACACCTGAATCAGTCACCCATGCAACCTTGCTCATGCTTGAGGAAAAGGCACGTGAAATCAGCGACAGGTTTTCAAAAGAAGAGGGTAAGGAAGTAGTCACCAGCATCGTTAACCAACAAACAGCCGCAGATGTAGGCGGAATTTCCGTCAATTTTATTGATAGTCGAGAAAGAGATTTTCTTTCAACCGATTTTTCTAATGCATGGCGACAAGCAGTGGGGCCCCTGCCTGCTGTTGAGCGGATCAACTATATAGAATCATCACAATTTGGAAAAGCTGTTTCTATTTCACTGCTTGGGGAGGATGTTGCAGTCCTTGATCGAGCGGTGGAAGAATTTAAAGCAGAGCTGAAGAATCTTTCCGGACTAAAGAATGTGATCGATGATAACCAACAGGGAATGCGTGAAATAGAGATCGTGCTGAAGGAACAGGCACTCCTGTTAGGTTTGGATATTCAGACGGTGATGAGCCAAGTACGAAATGGCTTTTATGGAGCTGAGGTCCAGCGTATTAATCGCGGAACAGAAGAAATTAAGATCTGGGTACGATATGCTAGAACAGACCGTTCTTCCATCGGCGACCTGGAAACGATGCGTATTCGAACAAGCACAGGAAAAGCCTTTCAATTAAAAGATATTGCTGATCTTCAATATACTACCAGCCTGAGCACCATTCGACATCTGAACGGACAACGCCAGGTAACAGTGGAAGCGGACGCATTAAATAAATCCATTGACCTCGGCATGATTAAAAAAGAGGTTGTCTCCGTTATTCTCCCAGGAATATTAAATAAATATCCAGGGGTTAATTATTCCACTGGTGGTCGCGAAGAGCGTATGAGTGAAGCGAAGGAATCTATGATGAAGATTCTCCCAGCCATTCTGGTGCTTCTTTTTTCTGTTATCGCCTTCACTTTTAGGTCATTTGGTCAAACCGCTATTCTCTTTATGCTAATTCCCATCGGATTTATTGGGATCGGATGGGGACATGCCATTCACGGCACGCCCATTGATATGCCATCCTATTTTGGGATTGTGGCTCTCATAGGAATTCTTGTTAATGATTCCATAGTGTTTATTGAAACGCTGAATCGTCGACTGAAGCGAGGTATGAATTACATGGAGGCAATCTATGAAGCTGGGCTTTCGCGTTTTAGACCGATTTTCCTCACATCTTTGACAACCATTGCAGGGCTCGCTCCTCTCATTATTGCCAATAATCCTGATGCCCAACAGACTGTACCTATGGCCATCGCCGTCGCCTATGGCCTGTTTGTTTCAACCTTCAGTACCCTCCTGATTTTACCAGTGCTGTTGAGTCTCTTCAATGATGTCCGACGTAGGGCGACGAAGTTGAGAACGGGAGTTATGCCCACAGCAGAATCTATCGAAAGTGCTGTCAGGGAATTGGAAATTGATGCTCAATTTGCAGAGGGCAGCAAATAATACAATAGCAAGTGTCCTGGTTTTAATTCTCCATCTCTCGATTCATCTCTGCTATATTTCAGCAAAGCAGACTAACAATGATATCGATAAGCCATCTCAGAAAAAAATTTGGCAACCTACTTGCCGTGGACGACCTGTGCCTTGAGGTTCATGCCGGTGAAATTCTTGGATTTCTTGGTCCAAATGGTGCCGGTAAAACAACTAGCATTCGAATGATCTGCGGCTTACTAAAGCCTGATGGAGGTGAAATTCTCTGGGGGAATCAAGCGGAAGCGTTGAGATCACAAATAGGTTACTGTCCTCAAGAAAATATTTACTGGCCACGTCTTACTTGTTTAGAACAATTGGTCTATATGGGACAAATGCATGCTGTCCCCTCCCATGAAGCAAAAAAACGATCGCATTTCCTTCTGGAGCAATTAGGACTTACGAAAAAAAAAGAGGTCTTAGCCGAAAAACTTTCTGGTGGAATGAAACGTCGCTTAAATATAGCACTCGCTTTAATCCATGAACCACCCATTCTGATATTAGATGAACCAGAATCCGGCTTGGATCCTCAAAGTCGAGTCATGGTTCGTGATTTGATCAAAGAGCTATCTCAAAGCAAAACGATAATTTTAACAACCCACAATATGGATGAAGCTGAAAAGCTGGCTGATCGGGTTGCCATCATTGATCATGGCAAGCTCCTGAAACTGGATACGCTTGAGAATTTGAAGCATTCAATTGGTGAGGGTGACTTACTGGAATTCACGATTGAAAATGAGCTGGACGACAAGTATAAGGAAAAACTGAGACAAGCGCTTTCTCCCATCAGCAAAGAGCTTAGTTTTTTTGGAAACTCACTGAAAATCCAGGCTATTGATATACTGGAAAGAATGTCCGAGATCACCACCATCCTAGACCAACAGCAGGTCATGCATAGCAGTATGCAATTAAGGAAGACCTCTCTGGAGGATGTATTCATTCATTTAACCGGGAGGGCATTGAGAGAATGATACTATTAGGTCTTTGCGAAGGAGTAAGGACTGAAGCAATCTCTAATCTGAGATCACCGCGCTCACTATCATTCGCTCGCGATGACTATAGGGGAGTATTAATTAAAACTCTCAGCGGCCCTGCGCTCTCCGCGAGAGGAAAACGAAATTAGAGAGACAATGGTCTGGCCAATAATAATAAAGAGCATTAAGGAACAACTCCGGAACTATTGGATTCTTCTACTCACCATTTCCATGGCTCCCTTTTTTGTCTTTCTTTACTACTTAATTAATGAGGCTAGCCAACCCAGCTATGATGTGCTTCTCTTGAATCTGGACGAGGGATTCATTTCACAGGGGGACACCATAAATTTGGGAGCAGAGTTTCCTGCCCATATGAAGTCTGTAATTATCGAAACCCCTGAAGTTCGTCTTAAATTGAAACTGGCGAGCGATAGAACCCAGGCGTTTACCCGAATGAAAAACAGAGGCATGGACGCCCTGTTAATTCTCCCTCACGATTTTAGCCACAGACTCCTGCAACCCACAGGACAACTTCCTGAAGTTGAATTCGTCGGCGATTTAACCAGTTATTCCTATATGATCTCAGCAATATGGGCGGGAGAGATATTGGACAAGTTCACCTTATCTATAACCGGCAATGCGCCGCTGTACACGATCAAAGAAACGGCTTTGGGATATTCAAGCAAGGTCAGTGAATTTGATCTTTGGATGCCAGGCATACTTATTTTGTCAATCATCATGCTCATGTTTTCTGCCACCATTGCCATCATAACAGAAGTAGACCAAAAGACCATTTTGCGCTTAAAGCTATCAAGAATAAAAGCCTGGCAATTTCTCGTTGGTGTAGGTGGCACACAGGTGATGATTGGTATTATTGCAATTCTGCTGACCCTGGCTTCAGCAGTGACCCTGGGATTTGAGATGCGAGGCTCATTTTCTCTCTTCTTACTGATCGCTGTGCTCACCAGCGTCAGCATGATCGCATTTAGCTTATTGTTGGCGTCTGTAATACGGTCTGTCACAGATGTCCTGGTGGTAGGCAACTTTCCTCTCTTTCTGTTTATGTTTTTTACTGGAGCTGCTTTTCCCATTCAGGCGAAAGCCTGGTTTTACATCAAGGGATATGCTTTGAGCTGGCAAAGTTTAATGTCTCCTACACACGCCATAAACGCCTTGAATAAAGTCAGCATTATGGGTCTGGGTTTTAACGACATTCTCCCGGAACTCTCAGCGTTGTTATTCGTAACATTGATATATTTTGTTATCGGCCTGTGGGCCTTTCAAAAAAGACATTTATAGATAAAAACAAGACTGTTGAGAGTGTATAATTCTATGGTTTACCTAATTCGGTACATTTGGACAATAACACTGGTTTTGCCGCTCACGGGTATTGGTCAGAATATCAAAGGTCGAGTTTTTGACCAAGAGACAAACGAGGCCATTCCTTATGTCAATATTGGTGTTCTGAGAGGTGATCGCGGGACGGTTTCAGATGATCATGGCTATTTTTTTCTGGATTTGACAGGTGAGGTCCAAGACAAAACGCTTCGGTTCTCATTTATTGGCTATGAAAGCTATGATGTTTCAATCTCAGAGATCGCTCAGGGCTGTTCAACATATTGTGATATCCAACTTATCCCCAAAATATTGGAAATGCAGAAAGTTGTGGTTTTCCCTCGAGAATATGCAGAAAAGGTTGTGGGTAATCCGAATCCTATAAAAAAGGCCTATGCTGGCTTTGCAAACGACAGTCTTGGCTATGAGATGGGAATTCGAGTTAAAATAAAGAAACGCCCAACCCTTTTAAAAGAGCTCCGACTGCACGGTTTGGCAGCGTCCTATGATACAGTTTTTTATCGTCTGAATGTCTATGAGATGAAAAACGGTAATCCAGGTCCGAATATTCTGAAGGAGCCTATATATATCACGTTGACTGACTTCACCTCCGAGGATATTGTTATAGATTTGATACCTTATCATATCATGGTTCAAGATGATTTTGTGATCTCGCTGGAATATGTCAGAGAGCTTGGCGAGGGCAGTCTCACGCTAAGAACCGGCTTCCTAAGCGGCAAAACCTTTTTCCGCAAAACCAGTCAGGGGGAATGGCATTCAATACCTCTGGGTTTGGGTATGAGCGTTTTAACGCGCTACCAGAAATAAATTACACATAAAGCATAGATTACAATGCAGATACATGTCACGTTTAACAATCAACTTATCCATGGTTTTTGGGAATAAAAACTACAGCAGGCACAAAAAAATCATTCTAAATTACAGGCTGTATGAAAAACAATTTATTAAAGAGTAGAGGCCTGGACTAAGTCATGGCCAAAGGCATGCAGATAGCGGATGCTCTGAAGCAGCTCGGAGTAAGCAAAGAAGCCACAGAACAGGATGTAAAGCTAGCCTATAAAGACCTGGCCAGGATCTGGCACCCAGATAGATTTCAAGGTGATGAGCGCCTTGGTGCCAAGACTGAAGAACAGATCAAGATCATTAATGAAGCCAAAATGGTCGCTCTGGACTATTTAAAAAAACATGGACATTTCCGATTTGTAAATAGAGGTGAGAAACAAAAACAGGGTCAAAGAACCTCCTATGACACACCTCCCGATCAAGAAACAACCACAGAAGAGCCAGCTCCAAAAGCAGAAGCGCCAGAAGAAGAGATGGAAAGGCAGCAACGTGTTGCTGCAAGTTATAAGCCCAGTCACGCTTCCTGGATTGTCACCACATTATTACTTCTAGTGGTAGGTGTTTTTTACATGATAGCATCTTCTCTGTCAGACTCACCAAAAGACCGGGTTGAAGCCTATCTAAATCAACCAAAAGTGGAAAGAAGACCTCCCCTTCTCACAATCGTAGATAGTCTCAAAGATGAGTACGCTGAGGAAGAGGAAGAAGATGAGGAAAAGTGGACCTTCCTTGATACATTTTTCACTTTGGGTTCAAATAAAGAATGGGTTTCCTTTGTTCAGGGTCCCCCTCTAAAGATAAGTGGTCCACATTGGCGCTATGGTCACTCAACGGTGTTTTTCTCAGGTGATTCAGTAATAGGCTGGATATCATCAGAGCTTAGCCCCTTATATATAGATATGCTGCTTGATTCCAGCTGGAATGATACCCTTGAGTATTTTAGTATTGGCGCCAGAAAAATAGACGTAGCAGCCTTACACGGTGCTCCTGACCTTCTTGATGGCAATAATTGGTCTTATGGTGAAGCACAGGTTCGATTCAAGGCAGATACCGTTGTTTCGTGGAAGAATGATATTAAAAACACCTTGCTAGCTGTGGAAATTGAGCCACCCGAAGAAACAGAAGAGTCAGAAGACAAAGAAGAATTAGACGCGAATGAATGAAATTCGTACGATTTAAAGATAAACACCAATTTCCCCTTACACCACCACATGCCACCGTCTAAATTCATAGCTTGATAATTTGGAAAGATACACGGGGTTCATTGCTATTAACCTGGAGATCCTTCGCTTGGCTCAGGATGACTAAACCAAGACCAAGACACACAAAAAGACTTTGCGCTCTCTGCGGTTATAAAAAAGGGTATTGTAGACCATGACACAAGAATTGAGTAAACGTTACGATGCTTCTACCATTGAGGATAAGTGGTATCAGCACTGGCTAGAACAAAACTATTTCCATTCAGAGCCAGACCCTGAAAAGGAACCATATACCATTGTCATTCCTCCACCCAACGTGACAGGCATTTTGACTTTGGGTCATGTTCTCAATAACACCATGCAAGACATCTTAATTCGCTGGCGTCGGATGCAGGGCCGAGAGGCTTGTTGGATTCCAGGTACCGATCATGCTTCCATAGCAACAGAGACCAAAGTGGTCAACATGCTTCGCGAAAAAGGAATTACCAAGCATGAGATCGGTCGGGATGAGTTCCTAAAGCATGCAGTCGAATGGAAAGATAAATACGGCGGCATCATCATCGAGCAGCTTAAAAAACTGGGTGCTTCCTGCGACTGGGAACGAGAGCGCTTCACCATGGATGATGACTATTATAAAGCAGTCCTCCACTCCTTTGTTGAACTCTATGAAGCTGGTTATATCTATCGCGGAAAACGTCTGGTTAACTGGTGTCCCGCAACAAAATCAGCTATCTCAGATGAAGAAGTTATCTATCAGGAACGCAATAGTCACTTATGGCATATGCGCTATCCTATTAAAGATTCAGAGGATTACCTCGTTGTAGCCACAACACGCCCTGAGACCATGTTGGGTGACACCGGAATCGCCGTTCATCCCGATGATGAACGCTATAAAGATCTTATCGGAAAACACGTGGTTTTGCCTTTAGTCGGTCGTGAGATCCCCATTTTTGCCGATGATTATGTTGATAAAGATTTTGGAACTGGCTGTGTCAAAGTGACCCCTTCTCATGATCCAAATGACTGGGAAATGGGTAAGCGACATAACCTTGAGTTTATTAATATCTTCAATGAAGATGCCAGTTTAAATGAGAACGTCCCAGGTCGTTTTATTGGACTGGATCGTTTTGAGGCACGAGAAGCTGTTCTTGAACAGCTAAATGAATTAAGCCTCATGGATAAGATTGAGGAACATGTTCACAAAGTAGGCTATTCTGAACGAGGAAATGTACCTATTGAACCCTATGCATCAGAGCAATGGTTCATGAATATGACTGAGCTGGTCAAACCGGCATTATCTACTGTACGTGATGAAAAGATAAAATTTCATCCAGCCCACTGGACCAAGACTTACGAGCACTGGATGACCAATATCAAAGATTGGTGTATTAGTCGACAGTTATGGTGGGGACATCGTATTCCGGTCTATACGTGTCAGGATTGTGCTGAGGTAATGGTGCAGGTTGAAGCGCCTTCTGCCTGTAGTAAATGCAAGTCAACATCATTAAAACAAGATGAAGATGTTTTAGATACCTGGGCAAGTTCCTGGTTGTGGCCACTAGCGGTTCATCAATGGCCTGAAGAAGACAATGACCTGAGCTATTATTATCCTACCAACGACCTGGTAACGGGTCCCGATATTATCTTTTTCTGGGTTGCTCGTATGATCATGGCCGGATACGAGTTCAAAGGCGATATCCCTTTTCAAAATGTGTATTTCACCAGCATTATTCGCGATGGCCAAGGGCGTAAAATGTCCAAGTCTTTAGGGAATTCACCAGACCCATTAGATCTAATTGCAAAATATGGCGCAGATGCATTACGCTTTGGAGTCATGCTGATCGCACCCAAAGGGCAGGATATCCTGTTTGCCGAGGAACGTCTGGATGTAGCCAGAAATTTCATGAACAAGGTCTGGAATGCCAGTCGCTTTGTTTTGATGAACAAAGATTATGAACTAACTGAAGATCATCTAAACCCCGAAAAATGGCAGGAGCTTGAGTTGGCTGATCGGTGGATTCTCCATCGACTGAATGCCACTATTGAACGGGTAACGAACCTTTTAGAAGGTTTCTCTTTTGATGAAACAGCCCGTGCGCTTTGGGATTTTATCTGGAACGATTTCTGTGACTGGTATATTGAGATGATCAAAATGAGACTCTATGATGGATCTCCTGCTCAAAAACAAGTAGCCATGTCTGTAGCTGTTTACGTTTTACGAGATATCATGAAAATGCTTCATCCCTACGCTCCATTTATGAGTGAAGAGATTTGGCAGCAGATCAAATTGCCAGGAGAACCAGATTTGATCGTCGCTGCCTGGCCCGTGGTTAGAAAAGAATTTCACGCTCCAGAGGAAGCGCAACAAACGAACTTTCTCAAGAAAATTATTACTGCTGTTCGAACCATCCGCTCTGAAATGAGTGTCCCGCCATCTCAGTTGATCAAATTGGTGGGCAGAGTTCACTCGCAGGCACAATTAGATATTTTAACGAAGACAAAACTCACCATCGGGAAGTTGATTCGTTCAGAAGACATTGAGTTTGGATTAAAAGTCGGTAAACCGAAATTTTCAGCTTCCGCCATGGTGGAAAAAACAGAATTATTTGTACCACTTGAGGGTCTCATTGATCTTGAAAAAGAGATCGAACGTCTTGAAAAAGAGATCCAAACCACAGAAGGATTATTGAAGTCAGTAAAGGGTAAATTAGCCAACAAGAATTTTGTGGATCGTGCGCCAGAAGCCGTGGTCACCAAAGAAAAAGACAAGCTGGATCATTATACACAATCTATAAAAAAATTGGTAGATCACCTGGAAACCATGAAGGCACTCTAATTCCGACACAATACAGCGAGATAAAGAAGATCCTGTGAGTTCCGAGACCCCAGACCATCTTGGTTTTGCCTATGAGATCAATAAAAACGGAACCGTCTATATTCAGCGCTTCTCAAAAAGGGTGACAACCTTGAGAGGGTCGAAAGCGATAAGCTTTTGCGAAAAAATTCAAACCCTGTCAGTTGACCAACAGCAGCAATACATGGCAAGATTGACAGGCAATTATAAACGCGGAAATGAGAAACCACAAAAGCTTTAAGATTAAAAACCTACCAGCCTGAGGGAAAAACTATTCCTCTAAACAAACACCCTAAACCTTTGCTCAACAATTTCAGCCCTTGTCCTCAAAGCGTTACAATCCCCCGAATGATTGGTAAACTTCAAAAGAGATACTATATTTAAACCTAACCAGAAAAGGGAAGTTGAGGTGGTTTATGAGAACAAGCTTTGAACGCAAACTATGGCTTGGCATAATTATCCTATCTATGGTCACGCTCATTTCTCAGTGTGCATGGTTCAGAGGTGATATTGTCACCCCTGACTTGATCAAGCCCAGCCCGGTTGATGGTTATGATCAGCTGAGTACACGAATCTATTACCCAAAGGGCATTCGAGAGCAAGGCATTGAAGGTGTCATAAAGATCAAAGCCAAGATATCCCAAACGGGAGTGGTTTTAGAAACCAGAATTGACGAACCTTTGCATCCCGAGCTAGATAAAATTGCTGTAAACGCCATCCAGAGAACCATGTTCTATCCAGCCACTAAAGATGGAGAACCGTTGGAGGTATGGATATCCATACCCATTGTGTTTGCCCTTAGGGATTGGCAGGCAAAGAGTTCACCTTTTTCGAGTTTTGAAATGCTTGTCTATCCAAATGCCTCCTATAAAAGTTTCAAAGTACAAATGCTGGGAAAGATCAAGCCTGAGGAAGATTTGCCGCTACGGTTTGAGCTTCTCCTGCCCCTGAATGCAGAAAAGACTTGGGCAAATAGTTCTAATGGAAGCATTAAAACTGAGAGAGCCCGAGATGAAAATGGGGAGTGGTTAATATTTCAAATTAACGAAGGCCAGTTTGACGTTGGCTTTAATTATGAGCCTATCATTGGTCAGGACGCCCAAAATTTCAAGTATCAATTAATGCTGAACCATGCTTTACCCACCTGGGAGTTGGCAATGATCTATGGCGACCAACAGGTTGGATTTGATCAAACACCAGATAGGGTTAGCCACGAAGAAGATGGAAGCATGCGCTTTTCATATGATCTTGAAAGGCTTGAAGCCTATGAGTCAAGATATCTGACGCTTTCTCTGGTAAAATAGATTTACCGACAAATTACCTCGAAAACCAGGTCTGATCTTACGGTCTTGAAATGACATAAGATTATAACGAGGAAGATAAGTTTTTTCAAATGACACTAATTGCATGGCATTTGGGGTGTTTAATATTATTTTATCCAATAAGAATGAACCCACAAAGATGTTTTAATTTAGGATTTTGCCATGCCGTTTCGATTGACCAATGAAGGAGAATATGCAGTACGTCTCATGGTCTACCTTGCTGGCAGGAAGCCAAATGAACTGATCTCCGCAAGAGAGATCGCTCAAAATCAGGATATCCCTCAACGCTTTTTACGATCCATCGTTTCCCAGTTCGCCAAACAGGGTTTTGTAAACTCGGTTCAGGGTAATGGGGGTGGTGTCAGGTTGGCAGAGGGCGCAGAGAGCAGAACACTCTTAGAGGTGATCGAGGCGGTTGAGGGGCCGATCTACCTGAATGTCTGTATGCAGGGCGCAGAGGTTTGTAAGTTTTCCAGTCACTGTGCAGTACATCTCGTATGGCACGAAGCACAACAAGCGGTTCAGAAAATTCTGGGAGGCAAGACTATTGCCGAGCTTGCCCAGGTCAATCTAACTTCTCTCCATGGGGCTCTGATTCCAGGCGCTGGTCAAATGTGTGGTGTTCCTCTCACAAGCAATAATACTGAGACCTCACAATGACCGCTAATCTGGACCCAATTCAAGCTTTTGCGGGCTCCACAACTGAAGCGCAGCATGATGGCGCTTGCTTTCATTGTGGCGATGAATGTCCAGATAACTCCATAGCTATTGGAGGTAAATATTTCTGCTGTCATGGTTGCAAAACGGTGTTTGAAATTCTCAATATCAACGAATTATGCGAATACTATGACATCGAGAATACACCTGGCATTTCACCTAAAAAAGATTTGATCACGGACCGGTTTTCCTATTTGGATGACGATAGTATCCGAAAGCAAGTGCTGGAATTCTCTGATGGGAAGGTGGAAAAAGTTACTTTCCATACACCAGCCATGCATTGTGCATCTTGTATCTGGCTGCTTGAAAAACTGCATGACATGGATGAGCGTGTTTTAAAGTCAGTTGTTAATTTTCCCAGGAAAGAAGTCTCTATCATTTATGATAAAGATGAAATGTCCCTAAGTGAGGCCGCAGCTCTCCTTTCATCCCTTGGTTATGAGCCTCTAATAAATCTCGATACAGTTGGTAAGCGTGAACAGTCATCCGCTGAGAAAAAGCTCTATTTGAAGATTGGTTTAGCTGGCTTTGCTTTCGGGAATGTGATGATTCTCAGTTTTCCTGAATATCTCTCTCGCTCCGGAGATGTTGACCCCGTTTTTAAAATGGTTTTTGGGTATCTGAGCCTAGCTCTTTCACTGCCGGTGCTACTGTACGCCGCCAGGGACTATTACAGTTCCGCTTGGGCGGGGATTAAATCTAAAACCGTAAATATCGATGTACCCATCACCCTGGGAATCGGCATGCTGTTTTTTAGAAGTGCATGGGAAATATTGACCCAATCAGGAGCGGGCTATCTTGACTCATTTACTGGTCTGGTCTTTTTTCTCCTCGTTGGACGAATTTTTCAACAAAAAACTTATGACGTTCTATCTTTTGAAAGAGACTATAAATCATTTTTTCCGCTTTCTGTTACCAGGAAGGTCAATAATACGGAGGCGGTTATTCCGGTGTCGAAGCTAATGCCAGGGGATCGAATTATTGTTCGAAACCAAGAACTTATCCCTGCAGATTCTGTCTTGTTAAAATCGGGCACACTGGTAGACTATAGTTTCGTGAGTGGAGAGTCTGACCCCGTAGTGAAAGAAGCGGGTGATTTCATCTATGCTGGTGGACGGCAGGTTGGTACAACTATTGAGCTGGAGGTGATCAAAGAGCCATCTCAAAGCTATCTCACTCAACTATGGAATAACGATATTTTTAACAAACCACGTCATTCTCGATTAAACAAAACCGTAAATCAGGTAAGTCACTATTTTACTATTGCCGTTGTGGCAATTGCATTAGCTGCCTCACTTTATTGGCTCCAGTATAGCACGGCTACTGCAATCAAGGTTTTTACTGCTGTACTTATTGTTGCGTGTCCTTGTGCTTTGGCGTTGTCTTCACCATTTGCCCTGGGAACAGCCCTGAGAATTTTTGGCCGCAAAGGCTTTTATGTCAAAAACACCGATGCTGTTGAAGCCCTTTCGAAGATCAATACAATTATCATGGACAAAACAGGCACCCTGACTGAGCCAAATCAAGATACCATTGAATTTTCAGGAGCTACCCTTTCAGCCAATGAGCAGCAGTGGGTAAAATCATTGGTTCAACACTCAACCCATCCCTTGAGTCAGAAAATCTTTCATTCATTGGATGCAAAACCCTCCTGCCAGGTTCAGTCATTTGAGGAGATATCGGGAAAAGGTGTTAAGGGAGTCATTTTAGATCACGATATCAAGATTGGCTCCAAAGCATGGCTTGGATACGAAATGGTAGATGCTGATAGTGAAGATTTAAAAACAAGAGTGTACTTAAGTATTGATGGCCAGGATAAAGGGTCATTCTTGATCGCAAATAAATATCGTCAAGGCTTAAGGCCTATGCTAAGCACGTTGCTAAAACGATTTAAAATGGTATTACTCTCAGGGGATACTGAACGTGAAAAAGCCACCCTGGTTAACCTGTTTGGAAAAGAACAGGATTTATATTTCCGTCAAACGCCTGAGAATAAACTGGACTTTGTCGCCAAAATGCAAGGCGAGGGCGCCCATGTATTGATGGTAGGTGATGGCTTAAATGATGCTGGTGCTCTCAGGGCAAGTGAGGTCGGAGTGGCTGTGACTGATGATGTGACTGCGTTCTCTCCAGCCAGTGACGCGATACTGACTGGCAAGAACCTGCATTTATTAGAGACTTTTATCAATATGTCTCAGGCTACCATGTCAGTCATTATTGCCAGTTTTATAATTTCTATTTTATATAATGTGATCGGCGTTGGTTTTGCGGTTAGCGGTAAACTTTCACCCCTGGTTTCTGCTATTCTTATGCCGGTAAGTTCAATTTCGGTTGTGGCGTTTACAACGTTTGCTACAGGCTTGCGTGCACGTATGCTGGGATTAAATTGAAGAAAGAATCGGAACAGAGATGTACGTGATGTTCTTACTTATGGCAGCCAGTCTAACGGCTTCGCTGATATTCTTAGCGGCATATATCTGGTCAGTTAGGTCGGGTCAGTTTGATGATAAATACACCCCTTCGGTGCGAATGTTATTTGATGATAATAAGAAATTGAAGAAAACGGATCCCGATTCTGATTCGGGGGATAACGAGGAGGAGAAAAAATAATGGAGATGGAAAAATTCCGTTACGATAATCAAATCGTACGAATGTTTTTCTGGGCAACAGTTGGCTGGGGAATTACTGCTTTTTTAATTGGTCTTCATATTGCGTTAGAGCTACCAGCACCTTGGTGGAATTTCGAAACATCTTGGCTGACATTTGGTCGTCTGCGTCCACTACATACCAATGCAGCAATTTTTGCCTTTGTTGGTAACGGTATCTTTATGGGTTATTACTATGCTGCCCAAAGACTACTTAAAGCTCGGAATTTTTCAGACATGTTGGGAAGAATCCACTTCTGGGGTTGGCAGGGAATTATCGTCGCTGCCGCATTGACTTTACCTGCCGGAATCACAACAGCTAAAGAATATGCCGAGCTGGAATGGCCAATTGATATTGCCATCGCCCTGATCTGGGTTGCTTGGGGTGTCAATATGATTGGAACGATCATTAAGCGCCGTGAAAAGCATATGTATGTCGCGATTTGGTTCTTTATTGCAACCTTTGTCACAGTTGCTATGCTACATATTGTTAACTCTTTTGAGGTGCCTGTTAGCATGTGGAAGAGTTATTCCCTTTATGCTGGCGTGCAGGATGCCTTGGTACAGTGGTGGTATGGTCACAATGCTGTAGCCTTCTTTCTCACAACACCCTATCTGGGTTTAATGTATTACTATATGCCAAAAGCAGCGCAGCGCCCAGTCTATTCTTATCGGCTTTCTGTGATTCACTTTTGGGCATTGATCTTCCTGTATATCTGGGCAGGTCCTCATCACTTGCTTTACACATCAACTCCTGATTGGGCTCAGACTCTGGGAACAGTGTTTTCAATTATGCTCATCGCGCCTTCGTGGGGTGGCATGCTTAACGGCTTGTTAACACTGCGTGGAGCTTGGGATCGGGTTCGGCAGGATCCAATTCTGAAATTCATGGTTGTTGCTGTATCGGCTTATGGTATGTCAACGTTTGAAGGCCCTATGATGTCTTTGAAAAACTACAATGCCATCTCACACTTTACAGACTATACGATTGCCCATGTTCATGTTGGTACTCTAGGATGGAACGGTTTATTGACCTTTGCCATTCTTTACTGGTTGGCTCCTAGACTATGGAACACAAAACTTTACTCTGTAAAATTGGCAAACGTTCACTTCTGGCTGGCCACTTTAGGTTTGATCTTTTATGTCATTCCAATGTATTGGACAGGTATTACACAAGCTTTGATGTGGAAGCAGTTTACCCCAGAAGGAATCCTGGTCTATCCAAACTTTCTGGAAACAGTACTCCAGCTGGTTCCAATGTATTGGACTCGCGCATTTGGAGGAACTCTCTATTTGACGGGTTCACTTGTCATGCTTTACAATTTGATTAAGACGGCTAGGGCCGGCGACCCGATACCGGATGAAGAAATGGAAGCTCCTGCATTGCAACCAATAGAGTCTGTGCCGGGCGAGTTTAAACATCGCTGGATTGAAGCACGTCCAGTACCATTTATTATCTTAGCGTTGGTTGCTGTTGCTATTGGAGGAATTGTAGAATTTGTTCCCATGTTCGTGGTCAAATCCAATATCCCAACGATTAGTACGGTTACGCCGTATTCACCATTAGAGCTTGAAGGTAGGGATCTATATATCAAAGAGGGCTGTGTTAATTGCCACTCCCAAATGATTCGTCCCTTTAGAAGTGAGACAGAACGTTATGGTGAATATTCAAAAGCTGGTGAATATGTTTATGATCATCCTTTCCTTTGGGGTTCAAAACGTACAGGTCCAGACCTTCACCGTGAAGGCGTTGGAAAACTTAGAAAACCAGATGCTTGGCATTACAACCACATGGAAAATCCACGCTCTATGAGCCCAGGATCGATCATGCCAGTGTATCCATGGCTTCTGGAACGAAGTAACGATTATGCTCATCTTCCAAAGAAGATCAGTGTAATGAGAACTTTAGGGGTTCCCTATCCTGAAGGATATGAAGACCAGGCTCTTGCTGATCTCAAAACACAAGCAGATGGGATTGTGGCAAATCTTAAAAATGCAGGCATTGAAACAACCTGGGACAAAGAGATTATCGCCATGATTGCTTATCTTCAAAAACTAGGAACAGGAATTCTCCCTAAATAGGGAGGGTTTGATATAAAATGATAAGTCGAATTTATCCGGGAGCAGAGGGCTATGCGTTCTTTCAAGGACTATCCTTAGTCCTCTTCTTTCTGGTTTTCATTGGTGTGATCTATATGATCCTCACTATGCGAAAAGGCTATATCGATAAAATGAGCAATATGCCCCTCGATCTCGGGGATGACCAAAGTACTAATCATGGAGGCCATAAATAATGGGCAAAATCACGAACGAATTGATCGATCACGATTTCGATGGAATTCAAGAATATGATAACGACCTTCCCGGCTGGTGGAAGGCGCTATTCTTGATTACCATCATTATTTCAATAATCTATGTTCCATATTATCACCTGGCGGGTGATCTGCAGGATGTTGAATATCAAAAAGAAATGGGAACTTACGTAGAGGACTCTGAACGCGGAGCGATGACTGCTTATACTTCACCATATGCTGGTGATGGTGAAATGACACCTGCTCTTCGAGCAAGCATTAATGAGGTTCTGGATGCTCCTTTTGATGATCAACTTTTAAGGGCCATGGGGAAAGCAAACGTCGATCAACTAGCAAAACTGGAAGCTGCCTTTCCAGAAGCATATGCTGTATATGCTAGCGGTGGAGCACCAACCCCTGCTACTGTAGCGGCTGCTCCAGAAGAAGCTTCTGCAGAAAACCTTGCTGTCCTAACTGATGATGCAAGCTTAACTGCCGGCAAGGAAATCTGGGATACACAATGTTTTAGCTGTCACTTAAATGATGGTGGTGGTCTTATTGGTCCCAATATGACTGATAACTACTGGATTCATGGTGGTGATATGGCTTCTATAGTCAACCTTATAAAGGTTGGTGTGCCGGCTAAAGGAATGATTCCCTGGGAATCAACATTGACTCCGGATCAGATCAACCAGGTTGCCAGCTTTATCAAGGTTAAACTTGTAGGTACAAGCCCTGCTAATCCCAAGGCAGCAGAAGGTGATCTTTTTGAAGGATAATCTAGCTTAAATATAATCAGTAAAAGGAACTCAAGCATTGCGCTTGAGTTCCTTTTGCATATATATTTAACAAGAAACAATAGTTACAAGAAGGCAAGTAAATGGGTGATGCTAAAAGAAAACTGACCAATATTGACAATCCGTCAGAATTCAGGGACAGGATATCCTCAATAAATGATGAGGGTAAGCGAAATTGGGTCTTCCCTCGTCAACCCAAAGGTCGATTTTATAACGCCCGCAGCTGGTTCTCCTATCTACTTTTAGCTATCATGTTTGGTGGTCCATTTATGACCATCAATGGACGGCCTTTCCTTTTACTTAATATTATTGAGCGTAAGTTCATTATCATGGGCATGGCGTTCTGGCCTCAGGACAGTTACATTTTTGTTTTAGCAACCCTGACTTTTGTGGTGGGAATAGTTTTATTTACGGTAATTTTTGGTCGGCTTTTTTGCGGCTGGGTCTGTCCGCAAACAATCTTTCTGGAGATGGTCTTTCGGAAGATCGAATTTTTAATTGATGGCAGTTCCAACAAACAACGAAAACTTAAAGCCCAGGCCTGGAATTCAGAAAAAATATTCAAACGTGGTTTAAAGCACGGCATCTTCTTTGGTTTGTCATTTATCATCGGAAATACCCTTCTTGCATATATAATTGGAATCGATGAACTCTACAAAATTGTAAGCGAACCGGTTTCTCAACACATGACCGGCTTTAGTGTAATGCTGGTCTTCACAGGCCTCTTTTACTATACCTATGCCTCATTTCGCGAACAGGTATGTACTCTTGTTTGTCCATATGGTCGCTTCCAGTCTGTACTGCTTGATGATAAGTCCATCGTTGTCGCCTATGATTATGTTCGAGGTGAAACCCGAGGTAATCCCAAAAAAAATAAAGATGAGGATCTTGGCGATTGTATTGATTGTAATCAGTGTGTAGATGTTTGTCCCACAGGAATTGATATTCGAAACGGAACCCAGCTGGAATGTGTTAATTGTACAGCCTGTATTGACGCTTGTGATAGTGTCATGGAGAAAGTGGACAAACCTAAGGGTTTGATTCGGTATGATTCTTTCGATGGAATAAGTAAAGGCGAAAAACTAAGTCTCACTTTTAGAAATATTGGCTACTCAGTCATATTAGCTATCCTGACGGTCTTTTTTGTTGTTCTGCTAGTCACCCGATCGGATGTGGAGACGACTATCTTAAGATCCTATGGAACACTCTATCAGGAGCAGGAAGACAATCACTTTACAAACCTTTATACGTTTAAAGTTTTAAATAAAACATTTGATGAAATTCCCGTGCGTTTTGAACTAATAGAGCCGGTGGGCAGTATTAATATGGTGGGCGAATCACTATTAGTGGGAAGCCAGGATAAAACTCAAGGAGCCTTCTTTATTGACCTCCAGGGAGATAAGCTTACTGGAACAGAGACAAAACTTAAGATCGCTATATATACCGGTGACCGATTATTAGAAACAGTAAAGACTTCATTTATGGGGCCACGAAACAAATGACAAACGATCAAGCTTCCGGAAAACTATGGATGTGGGGAGTCACGGGCTCTATAACGGTATTTATTCTATTTTTCGCGGGTTTCGCTATTTGGACCTACCAGAGTGCTGTTGAATTGATGTATGATAACTACTACGATAAAGATATCGTTTTCGAGCAACAGATCCGAAGGGTAGAGCGCACTCAGGCTTTAGCAGAGAAGCCCCTTGTCCGATACTATCAGGTAGGTAAACGACTCATGCTGAAATTCCCAAGAGGAATGGCAGTGCAAAACCCGGAAGGAAACGTACTTCTTTTTCGTCCCTCCGACCTCCATAAAGACAGAAACTTTCCTCTTATGCTAGAGGGAGACACACTTCAACTTATAGATCTTCCTAATCTAGATTTGGGGCTGTGGCGGGTCAAAGTGGATTGGAAAAGTGATGGCCTGGAATACTACTATGAGAGAGCATTTATGGTTCAGCAGGTCCCATAATGTCTTAGGTTTGGTGATTGTGGAATGTGTAAGAGAATCCAGTATCTGAGTCAAATAACCCTTGCCGAAGATGTGAGTAGAGTTAATTTTTTCCAAATTGTCTAAGGAGATCTATCATGGGGCTGAATCGTTGGCTCATACTCATTATAATTAGCGCGCTCACACTCTTTTCGTGTAGTGAAGATCCAGATGTTTTGTATTCAAAAGCTGAGACAGAAGCAGCGCTTGGATCAAGGCAAGCAGCCTTGGATTATCTCATGAAGATTCAACGGTCTTCTCCTGAATACACAGAAGCATATCTATTTGCTGCTCAATTATTTTTGGAAGACAACAACCTATCAGAAGCGGTAAATCAATGTAAACGAGGTTTGGATGCGAAAGCAGACTCCACAATGATTTTACGTTACATAGGTGAAATATATTACCGCAACGGAAGTATAGAGAGCGCTTACCAGTATTATCGAAGGGCGGTTCAAACAGATAAAAATAATGTAGATGCCCAGATCAGCTTAGGTCAGATCCTTAACGAGAAAGACCTTTATGAACAAGCCGTCATCCATTTTAATAAGGCCCTGGAATTAGACTCAGCAAACTATAATGCCACGGTTGGCAAAGCCATCACCCTTGGAAGATCCGGAAAGAATGCGAAGGCCATCGAGCTGTTGGAAGCAGCCATCCTTGACGAGCCCATGATGGGACCAGCTTATGGCGCCCTAGCCATGGCTCAAGAAGAAACGTCTATTGAAGACGAGGCTATCCTCGATAATTATAAACTAGCTGTGAAACTTGAATCTTCAAATAAGCCCAGCTGGGAAGCCTATATAGAGTTTATGCTCAAGGATCAGGACAAGCTGGGGGCGATCAAAGTAATAAAAAATTATTTGCAGCATTTCCCCAAGGCTTCAAAAGCCAGACACCGCTTAGCAGAACTTTATATTGACCTTGCTAAAACTGAGAGTTTATCCTGGCTGGAAGCAGCGCGTCAGCAGTGCGACCAAGCCTTGATAACAGACCAGAATGATCACTACAGCCATTCACTATTAGCCACGATCTACCTGCTGCAAGAGAAGCCCCGCTTGGCTATTCTGGAAGCGCAATTGGCCTTTGAGATTAACCCAATTACTGCCTACAGGGAATTGGTGGACCAGGCTAAATTTTTCTCCAACTGATTCATTCGGATTCAAGAACGACACAAGACACTTTCTGAGTCGATGGCCCTAATGGCTTTCTAGGTCTGTGAGTATTAAACCAAACATCGTTTATTAGGATTTAATATGACTAAAACAATTGTTGTGCTAGGGGCTGGAATGGTTGGTAGAGCCATGGCTATCGATCTAAGCAAAAAATACCCTGTCGTCATCGTAGACCGAGACCAGACCTCTTTAAATAAGCTGGCTAACATCCCAAACCTATCTGTCAAAAAGGCTGACCTCAGTGATGCTGAAGCTCTCACGGCATGCATCCAGGAAGCCGATATTGTTGTAGGTGCTGTTCCTGGCTTTATGGGTTACCAAACCTTGAAAACCGTGATTGAGGCTGGAAAGAATATTGTAGACATCTCCTTCTTTCCTGAGGATCCTTTTGATCTGGATGAATTAGCAAAATCATGTGGAGTGGTTGCAGTGATGGATGCCGGGGTTGCCCCCGGTATGAGCAATATCATTTTGGGGTATCATAATTCAACCATGCAGGTGACTGACTTTGTATGTTACGTTGGAGGATTACCGGTTGAAAGATCATGGCCGTTTGAATATAAAGCGCCATTCTCTCCCATCGATGTCATCGAAGAGTATATCCGTCCTTCTCGTCTGGTGGAGGAAGGACAGATCGTAGAAAAAACAGCCCTTTCAGAACCTGAACTGATTGATTTTCCCGAGGTGGGTCAGCTGGAAGCTTTTAACACTGACGGTCTGCGAAGTCTGATCAAAACCATGAACATTCCCAACATGAAAGAGAAGACCCTTCGATACCCAGGTCATATAGAATTAATGAAGGTGTTTCGAGAAACAGGATTCTTTGATCAAGAGGAAGTTCAAATCGGAGATCAACTGGTTCGACCCATTGATCTCACTACTTGCCTGCTCTTCCCAAAATGGAAACTTGGAGATGAGGAGGAAGAGTTCACCTTGATGCAGGTGAAGGTCAAGGGGCTTGAGAACCAGCAACCCGTAGAATATAAATACAGCCTCCTTGATCGCTTTGACGTCAAAACAAAAACTGCTTCAATGTCCAGAACCACGGGCTACACCTGTACAGCTATTACCAGACTAGTTCTTGAGGGGCACTATCAACACCAGGGAATAAGCCCACCAGAATATGTAGGCGCGGCAAGAGGCTGTTTTCAGCGGATTTTGGAAGATCTAGAGCAGAGAGATGTGATTTATAAGCTTGAAGAATCGAGCTAATTATGAATAAGCTCACTAATGAACAGACCTTAAGTGTATTGCTCTATGCAGGTGCTGGCTATTTTTTGGGTGTTTCCATTGTTCACATGCTGGGCCTAAAGATACCCGGCTTATTCGTCTATTTTAATGTTCCTTCATACGCCTATCAGGATCGGATTATCTCCTTTCTGGCTTTTGGCTGGTCAGCCTTCTTTTATCTGGCGGGAAAGAGATTGAACGCCGACCTGATTAAGATGATTTTACTTATTGGCTTGGTGGCTTTGATCGTTTTATATACTAATACATTTATAACAGATTTTAAGCAGCTGGATAATTCCATTGAACGAAATGCGTTTATCTGGATCATTTCAAGTCTTTTTTTCTATTGGTTGAGTCTGGTTATCTTTAGCCAAAAAATACAGACAGTTAAAGCGAGAGAAACGACAAACTAGCGATGAAAATAAAACGCAATGCTAGAACGATCTTGGTGATCATGTTGGTGTTGATCTTTTTCTCCAGTGTGGTCATTTGGCATGATAAACCACCGGAAAGACTTGATCGTAAAGGTAGACTCGAACTGATAAATAGGCTCTCCCTGAATAATGAAAATCTTGTGATGTTTATCTCCCAGCAGAGTGAAGGTGCTTCCTTTTACAGTATTGGCATGAAAGGAAAGCCCTGGCCCATAGACCTGGCCCGAGCCTGTTACCCTGACCCAATCGCTGCTCGCTGGCAGTTTTCAGAGGTGAGGGATGCTTATTTAAAACCCATTCAAGTTTATCGCTATCGTAGCCTGCTTGACTTCTTAGACTTATTGTATATGGCAGAACAGGAGACACCCGGAACTATGGAGAGCTTAGACTTCAAGGCTCACATACTTAGGGAGGAAAATGTTTTGGGTCTTTCTCTCAGGTCTGTCACCGCAATGATATTGGCAATCATTGGCTTGATGCTGGTGAGTACCGTTAAGCCCAAGAGCTAACCATAAAGAAGCTATTTATTAGACTTTTTTGAAGACCTGATGCTCCTCACATGCTTTATAAATACCTCCATTGAAATGGATGCAATACTCTCGCCGATCAGGTCCAATGGTAGATCCTCAAGTTTTCTGAACCTCACGCAAGACTTACCAACATCAAACCGTTTTCCTGTCTCTCGATATGCCTGCTCAAAGCCCTTCTGCTTATCTGGGTACATGTATATCCCAGACAAATAAACTGCCATATGATTTTTCTGCGAGGCAAGGGCGGCATACATTAGAGGTTGCTTATTATAGGTGTCGGGGTAATGGCTTAAGGGAACTTGATAGACAATCATACCCCAGTTCATAACTTCCTCATAGCCACTGGGGAGATTCTCTAGAATAACATCTCTTACCAGGCTGATTTGATTTCGTCTATCCTCGGGAAGTTCAGCTAAATATTCAAGAGGTGTGTTAGCGTCTGATCTCATATTACTCACCTTTTTGATTGTGGCTATCTTTTTCAAATTGAAAAGTGATTCATTCACAATCGTGGATTGTCTTCCAATTTAACAGATCGCATCTAAATTCATTACGGCAGCACCTAAAAAAACTATTTTTTCTCATTCTCGAATGGGGCGTGTATACAAGTAAACGACAGGACCTATGAAACGACGAATATATCTAACCCTATTAATTTTCTTGTGGTTGACACTCTCCGGTCGACTCATTTATACGAGCTACTTTCAAGGTTCAGCAGGATATATATCTCTAGAAACAGGACTCAAGGAACTTCCTGATGAATCGGAATGGATGAACATTTTTCATGATGGACGGAAAATGGGATATTCTACTTATACTATTGAGAATAAGGGACAAGCCGGATATAAAATAAAAAGCTCCTCCCACTTAAACGTGGTCTTTGGTGGGCTGGAATCTGAAGTTCACTTGGAAAGTGCAGCCTCAATCGATACGCTTTTCCGCTTGAATAATTTCAGTTTCTGGATGCAATCAGATCAGTATTCCACGCGAGTTGAAGGCAGTAAATCAGGCACAACAATGAGCCTGAACTTTATTCAAGGCGAAGATACCAGTGTGAGCCAGATTGAGGTTCCAGAAGATCTATATACCTATACAGCCATTCAACCCATGGTCGCCAGTAAGGGAATAGAAATTGGCGAGACCATTAAGGTTCCGGCTTATGATCCCATGTCCAATGAAATGGCAGATGTGACCATCAGTCACGAAGGCAAAGAGATTCAAGAAATTGCCGGTAACAACATGATCTTGAATAAACTCCGCATCGAGTTTAAAGGTATTCCTTCCATCATGTGGTTGGATGATAATGGTCTGACCTATAAAGAAGAAACCATTATGGGTATGACCATGGAGCGTACCACACCGGAAGAGGCTATGCTGAGAGCTCAAACTGCAGAAGTTGATCTAGTAAGTGGATTTGAGATAAAGCCAAGTCACACTCTCAACCGTGTAAGCAAGATTAAAGAACTGGTGCTAGAGATAGAAGGGATTAGCCCGGCGACCCTGGAAGCTCTGTCTTCAGAACGACAACAAATTGTAAGTACGAATCCTTTAAGATTAAAACTATCGACAAAACCATCAGCGGTTGATCCAGAGCAGCTAAAGGTTCATTTAAAGGCTTCAAACATGATCCAAAGCGACCACCCCTTAATTGTAGATCAGCTGAATAAAATATTATCCGGCAAAGAGACTCGTACCAAAGCCAGCCAAACCATAACTCAGTGGGTTTATGGCTACCTGGAAAAACGACCGGTCGCCAGTATTTCTGGAGCGGTTGAAATCTTGAATACCGGTGTTGGGGATTGTACTGAACACACAACCTTATATACCGCCTTGAGCAGAGCTGAAGGGATACCAACAAAGGTGCATATTGGTTTGGTTTATGTGCAGGGTCGTTTCCTGTTTCACGCCTGGCCTGTTGTGGCTATCAATGGAATATGGATCGATGTGGATCCTAGTCTGAATCAGTTTCCAGCAGACGCGACTCACATTGCACTACTGGAAGGTGATTTTGAAAACCTAACGGACCTCATTCCTATTTTAGGAAATATTAAGATCAAAGTTATTGAACAACAATATTAGTAAAAACGATATGCTAGATGTGATATTTCTCGTAGATGGTCCATATGTTTCGGACTATTTAAAACAAACTATTTATCAGCTTAACATTCCCGTTGTTAAAACATCTGAGGCTCAAAAATATCTCGATGAATCAAAAACTAACTTTATTAGTGAAGCAGGTGCTAATTTAAAACTATCAGAAAACCCGAACCAAATAATATATACAAATTCAGAAAATACGTTGGATTGGATATATGCACATGACCACAAGGGTGCAATGGTCGGAAGTATTCATAAAGCAAAGGACAAAGTCCTGTTTCGGAAAGTGCTTGAACCACAAAACCCTGAATTCTTCTATCAGGAGGTCAAGTATGAGGAAATTGATTCACTAAATATCCAAGAGATCCCACTCCCGGTAATCATCAAGCCGGCGATAGGTTTTTTTAGTCTCGGTGTGTACAGTATCCAGAAATCGAATGAATGGAAAGACATCATAACTCAAATCCATGAGACCAGTAGGGATATTAGCAGGCTCTATCCTGAATCAGTTTTAGACAACACCAGATTCATTATTGAAGAACTCATCGAGGGTGAAGAATTTGCAGTAGACTGCTACTATGACCACAATGGTAACGCTGTAGTCTTAAATATGATGAAACATCTGTTTGCCACTGAGACGGACATGAACGACAGGGTGTACATTACTTCAACTGAGATATTGAGTCAATATCTGGTGCCTATCCAAAACCACCTGACTACCATTGGAAAGCTGTTGGGGTATCATGACTTTCCGGCGCATATTGAACTGCGGATTAAAGCAACAGGTGAGATAAATACAATTGAAATTAACCCCCTTCGTTTTGGAGGTTGGTGTTCAACACCTGACCTGGCACAACATACGTGGGGAATAAATATATATGAATTGCTCTTCAAGGGCCTAAAGCCGGACTGGAGTAAAATTATATCCCAAAGGGGAGGCAAGGTTTACGCCTTGGTTGTTTTAAATAATAGTACGGGTGTTTCGGGGTCTCAGATTAAAAGTTTTAATTATGATCAGCTATTAAGAAAAATCGACACACCCTTTGAATTAAGACAAACGGACTTTGGTCAGTTTCCAGTCTTCGGGTTTTTAATGTGCGCAGTGCCTGAAGACGACCTGAGTGTTCTGTATGAGTTATTGCACTCGGACTTGAGTGAATATATTAAACTAAAGTAAAATCGTGAGTTAAAATAAGTCTCAGACTAAAGCTAAAGCTTGCTCCAGATCCATCTGCAAATCCTCAACATCTTCCGTACCAACAGCCAATCGAACCAGCCCATCTGTAATGCCAGCGTCCAAGCGCTCATCTCGCGGTATATTATGATGAGTCATTGAAGCCGGATGCTGAATCAGCGATTCATAGCCGCCCAAGGACACAGCAAGCTGAGGAATTTTGACATTGTCCAGAACGATTTTGCCACCTTTGGCGCCACCCCTTACTTCAAAGGCGATCATTGATCCATAGCCCCTCATCTGCCGATTTGCCAGGTCATGTTGAGGGTGAGATTTTAATCCGGGATAACGAACCCATTCAACTTTCGGGTGAGCTTCAAGAAATGCGGCTAGTTTTCGTGCATTCTCTTCACCTCGCTGGACCCGCAAGGACAAGGTTCTCATGCCACGCAGGACCAGCCAACTCTGATGGGGATCCATTGTACCCCCCGTCGCAATACTCACATCCTTTAAACGGGCAAAATCTTCCTCGGTTTTTGTGATTATCACACCACCAACTACGTCAGTATGGCCATTGATGTATTTGGTAATGCTGTGGAGTACAATATCGGCACCCAGGTCAAGTGGGTTTTGCAAAATGGGGCTCATAAAGGTGTTATCCACGACAAGAATGGATCCATGATCATGGGCTATTTTAGCGCAGGCAGATATATCTGTAAGCTTTATGGTTGGGTTTGCTGGTGTTTCTATATAGAGCAGTTTTGTGTTGGGTCGCATAGCTTCTCGAACTTTGTCCAGATCAGTCGTGTCGACAAAGGAATACTCTACTCCGAAGCGGCTAAACTCATTTTCCATCACCATTCGAGAAGAACCATAAACGGCATCTGTGCCCACCATGTGTTCGCCTGCACCCAAATAGGTCATATAGACATTTGTGACTGCTGCCATGCCTGTAGCTGTGGCGATACCGGCGAAACCATGTTCCAGCTCGGTAACAGCTTCTTCAAACGTATTTATGGTTGGGTTGCTAACGCGGGTATAGATATAACCTTTTTCATCTCCAGTGAAACAGCGAGCCCCATGATCTACATCGCGAAATTTAAAAGTTGATGTTTGGTAAATTGGGACCGAAACGCTGCCGTGTGTAGAATCTGGATTCTCGCCAGCGTGGGTTACTCTTGTATTTATACCTTTTCCCTTTAGGTCAAGACTCATAATGATTCCCCGTTATTAATAGTTAGCAAATCTGATAGTATGGAATAGCCGGTCTCCATACTTCCGGCTCCTGGACCTGTGATTGTGATGTCACCTAGAAGGTCAGTGGAAAATGTAATGGAATTTGTTGTGCCCATGACATGGGCTAGAGGATCGCTAAGGGCTAACTTCTCAGGCTTCACTTCTGCATGAATAGTCTCTCCCTGAAGTTTAAGTGTGGCGATTAGCTTCCAACGCTCTTGGTTCTGTTTTGCCGATTGGATATCTTCAGGCGTGATGCTGTTAATGCCGGTCCGCTTTACCACGTCTAGCTGAAGTGTGGTTCCCATGAGAATATTGGCCAAAATAACAAGTTTAGCTTGAGCGTCATAACCGTCGATATCTGCTGTATGATCGGCTTCCAGATAGCCCAGGCTCTCTGCCAGTTCCAAGGCCTGTGTATAAGGTGTGCCAGCCTCCATCTCGCTGAGCATGAAATTGCTTGCCCCGTTCAAGATTCCGCGAATGCCCTGAATTGTGTTGCCAGCCAATGCTGTTTTTGCAAAGCTGAATACTGGTGTGCCACTTAGAACAGTGGCCTCATTAAGAAAAAATCGATTTTGCTGAGAGGCCAAAGCCTTCATCTCATCATAGGCAACTGCTGCAGGACCTTTGTTTCCGCAAATCACGTGCTTCCCAGTTTCAAACGCAGCCCGACAATGGGTCAAAGCAGGCTCTGCAGACTCAATATTTGTGTGGGCGAGTTCTACAACAACAGTTGCGTTGGAATTCCTAATCATGGTCTCAGCATCCCAGTCATTAAGGTGCTCGGAAAAGGGACCGGCTGTTTTGGATAGCTCAAGCAGATGAGCCAGTAAGATTCCCTGTGGTTGATACATAGTACCTCGAGAACGAGTAGTGACAGCCACTATCTCAAAATCAAAACCATGTTCATTCAAAAGTTTATCACGTTTATCATGCAGGATCTGACAGAGACCCTTGGCAACAGTACCGAAACCTACTAGAGCGATAAGATGTTTTTTTGGTGTCAAGAATCTATCCTTTGGTGAGTTTATCGTTTGAGTTCGTGGTGGAGGATGGGAAGCGGGTCTCATGCTTTAAAGTGGAAAGCACAACCATGGTTTTCAGGTTTTGCACCTCCGGAAGGGCTGTTAGTTCGTGTAAAATGAAGTTTTCGTAGTCTGGAATATCCCGGCTGGCAATTTTGAGCATGAAATCAGCTCCTCCGGTAATATGGTAACACTCCATGATTTTATCTAGCTTTGTAATAGCCTTGATAAAGCGTTCGACATTTTCACTCCCGTGCCTTACCAGGGTTACCTCGACGAAAGTAAAACAAGTAAATCCCAATTTGCCTGGATCTACCAAAGCAACATAGTTTTTAATGAAGCCCTTGTTCTCCAGCTTCTTTACTCGTTCCAGGGTCGGTGGTGGTGACAGATCGATTCTTCTGGAGAGTTCTGCATTTGAAATTCGACCCTCTTCTTGGAGGATTTCCAAAATTAGATTGTCAGTTTTGTCAATACTCATAATAGCCTTATAAACAGTATGTATTTATATAATAATCATAATAAATATAACGCTAAGCACAAAGATAACAATAGTTATGCTTTATAGTAGATTGGCGAATAAACGCTAAGAATATTGTTTTTTGTGTAGGTTGGGCTTTACCCTATAAGAAAATATCCTAAATTCAGCTTCGTTTAAGAATTTGGATAAGGGAGGAAAGATGTTATCACATAAAAAAACTGTGAGACTACTGGGGTTGGTTTTGGCATTCCTGCTTGTTGCTGGTGCACAGGCTCAGGATTTGACACAAGAATTTGCAAAAGGGAGAATCTTTTTAGCCAACGGATTAAATCTGGAGGGAAAAAATCTACGTTTGACCATGGAGTCAGCAACTCTTGAGATCATGGGTCAGGACCAGACTTTCTTATTCGAGGATGTTATTCAGATCATGGCCAAAAAAGGCAAAGCAAAACGATTTGGGCGTATCTCTGCAGGCTCATTTATGGGCTTGATCCTTTTGGCCGCGTTAACAAATCCGGAGGATGCAGCAGATGACCAGGACGGAACAGACGACGGTACCCAGAGTGAAGAAGGTGGATTAGGCGGACTCCTCGTTGTGGGAGGTATTTCTTATGGTGCCGGGTATTTGCTTGGACATATCAGCGATGACTGGCGGGTTGTTTATCTAAAACGGGGGTAACGGGAGTCGTTTTTGAAAACAAAGGTTCTTTTTTTATGTACAGGTAATTCCTGTCGCTCGCAGATGGCCGAGGGACTGCTACGAAACTTGGCTAACGATAAATACGAAGTCTTCTCAGCTGGTGTGGAGCCCAGCAAAGTTCACCCGATGTCAATTTTGGCAATGGATGAGCTCAAGATTGATATCCGGAATCAAACATCAGATGATGTAAAAAGTTATTTGGAGACAGGAATAGACATCGTGATCAGTGTCTGCGACCAGGCAGCAAAAACCTGCCCAACTTTTCCTGGTGATGTTCAGCGAATTCACTGGAGCACAAAAGATCCCTTTCATGGTTGGGATGTGGATGAATCAAAACTCCCGGATTATCGACGGACCAGAGATGAGCTTAAGGAACGGATTGAGAAATTCCTCATTTCTTCCTCCAATTAAATGACATTTGTTTATACGGCAATAGAATCCCCAGTGGGACATCTTTATCTGGCTATCTGCGAAGATAAGCTTTGTGCGCTTAGTCTTGGTCAGGAAGCCAAGGAAAAACTCTTTGAACAACTAGTCTCAATGAATCCTGAGGCTGAGATAAAGGAATCCCAATCGGCTTTCAAAATTATCATCAAGCAATTGAATGAATATTTCACAGGACAGCGGACTGAGTTTGAAATTCCGCTTTTATTTGAGGGAACAGATTTCCAGAAAAGTGTCTGGAGTGAATTGATCAGAATTCCTTATGGAAAGACCATTTCATATGGAGATTTGGCTAATCGCATTGACAAGCCTGGAGGTATGCGAGCGGTTGGAGCTGCCAACGGTCAAAATCCTATCCCGATCATTGTCCCCTGTCACAGAGTCATTGCCGCAGATGGCTCTTTAGGTGGCTATACAGGTGGCTTGGAAATCAAGCACAAACTATTGGATCTAGAACAGCAGAAGTTCACACCGACACTGTTTTAATGACTACCTAGACCATATCATCCTGAGCGAGCCTGTCGAAGGATCCCCCTTTAATGGCAGGAATTTATGTGCAAAGTGAGATTCTTCTCTCGTCTTACTCGCTCAGAAAGACTAGACCAGAGAAGGTGTGCTGCTAGAGGAGGTTCGAAGCCAGCTCCGCCAATGCTGACCTTTCCCCCTTTTCCAAATTCATATGCGCGTATAAGCGCTGACCTTTGAAGCGATCGATCAAGTATGAGAGTCCGTTGGATTGGCTATCCAGGAATGGATGATCGATTTGGAAAATATCACCGGTAAATACAACCTTGGTGCCCTCTCCAGCTCTCGTAATAATGGTCTTAATTTCATGGGGTGTCAGGTTCTGAGCTTCATCCACAATAAAGAAAATCTTCTGTAAGCTGCGTCCTCTGATATAGGTCAGGGGAGCGATCACTATCTTCTCTTCTTCTACCAGCTTATTGATCTTTTCGAATTCAGAATTGTTATTTAAATACTGGTTTTGGATCACCTTGAGGTTGTCCCAGAGTGGCTGCAAATAAGGGTCTATCTTGGATTGAATATCTCCAGGCAAATATCCGATATCCTTATTACTCAAGGGCACGATGGGTCGAGCGATAAAGATCTGTCGGTATGATCGTTTCTTTTCCATGGCAGCGGCTAAGGCCAGAAGTGTCTTGCCGGTTCCGGCTTTTCCAGTAATGGAAACCAACGGGATATCATCGTTGGTAAGAATATCCAGAGCAAACAACTGTTCTGCATTACGAGGTAGAATGCCATGTGCTTCTCTCTTATCAAGACGTTGTAACATATCCTGAAGCGGATTATAGACAGCTAAAGCTGATTTTTGTTCATTCTTCATGATATAGTGGTGCCAGGGTTCAGGTAGACCTTCTATTGCGGTCTCATCAAAAGGGACTTCAAATGGCGTTTTATACAGCTTATCGATGAGGGCAGAGTCTACATGTTCTTCAATTGATTTACCCGTGTAGAGCTCATCAACACTAGCCACTTTATCTGTAAAATAATCTTGAGATTCTAAACCAATGGCTTTGGCTTTCATCCGGAGGTTAACATCTTTACTAACCAGAACCACTCGCTGCTTATCCTTTTTTGCTAATTCATAAGCAGTGTAGAGAATGCGATGGTCAGTTATATCCTCGGTAAAAACGCCAGCTAGATCCTCGCTGGTAGAATTGATCTCAACTCTAAAGATACCCTGTTTGAGCCCTAATTTGACGCCCTCTTCAAACATTTTCTCACTAGAGAGCTCCTCTATGGCTCTAACAAAAGCTCTGGCATGATAATTCAGGACATCATTGCCCTTTTTAAAATGGTCCAACTCTTCCAGTACCGCCATGGGCAGAATAATATCATTATCTTCAAAATTGGAAATACAGTCACTGTCGTGTAGGATAACATTGGTGTCCAGAACGAGGGTTTTCTTCATAAAGGCTCCTTTTTCAAGTTGAAGTGCTGGAATTTAACATTATCCGGTGAGTAGTGCATACTGGAATTCTTCCATCTTGGGCACAAATAATCGACCCATTATTTAATCTCACGGTTATTTTAAAGCTTCTATTGATACGCAAAGATCTGGAGACTGACAATGAGTACCAAGCACTATATAAATCGTTCTGAAATAAAAACATACCTGGCCAAGGTTGATCCGGATGTATTGAACTACATAGTTCAATGCGAAACTCAAATAGATAAACTGGCTGAAATCGGCTATCAACTTTCCTACGAGCGCCATCTACCCACCCTACTCAATCTGATCATTGAAGAGAGTATGAGAATCACCAACGCTGATGGTGGCACCCTCTATCTTGCTACTGAGGATGACCGCCTGGCCTTTGAGATCATGAAGAACAAGACCATGGGGACTGATATGGGTGGTATCAGTGATACACCCATTCCTGAGCAGATCTATCCGGTCAAACTATATAATCCTGATGATGGGAAGCCAAACCATAGTAATGTTTCAGCCTATGTCGGCCTCACCGGTAAAACACTTAATATTCCAGATGCCTATGAGAACCAAGAATTTGATTTCTCTGGAGCAAAGGGCTTTGACGAACGTTTTGGATATCATTCTCAATCATTTTTAACAATCGCCATGAAAAACCATGAGAACGATATAATCGGTGTACTTCAACTGATCAATGCCACCGAATCTGATTCAAATGAGATCATTCCCTTTTCCACTGACATGCAGAAGCTCATCGAGTCTTTGGCCAGCCAGGCTGCAGTGGCTATTACCAATGTTCGCCTCATCGAAGGGCTGGAAAATTTATTAGAATCATTTATTCAGCTAATTGCTGATGCCATTGATGAAAAATCACCTTACACCGGAGGGCATTGCTCACGTGTTCCTGCTCTGGCAATTCTGTTGGCTGAAAAGGTGAACCAAAGCACCGAAGGCATGTTCGCTGATGTTCAATTCTCGAAAGAAGATATGGATGAACTTCGGATCGCTGCCTGGCTCCATGATGTAGGTAAGATCACCACACCAGAATATGTGGTTGATAAAGCCACCAAACTGGAAACGATCTATGACCGAGTTGCTGAACTAAATGCTCGATTTGAGGTTCTCAATCGCGATGCTGAGATTAAATATCTACGAGCTTTGGCGAAGACACCTGACAAGACCGAACAAAAACAATTAAAGGATGATTTTGATGCAACCCTGATTCAGCTCGAAAGTGATAGGCTGTTTTTGAATCAGTGCAACACGGGTGGTGAGTTTATGGCTGATGAGCTCAAAGAGCGCGTCAACACAATAGCCACGCAGAAGATCGTATTAAACGGAGAAGAACAAAATCTCCTTTCTGAAGATTGGGTCATGAACCTGAACATCTCAAGAGGTACTCTGAGTAACTCGGAACGTGACAAGATTAATGATCACATTGTGGTAACTATTGACATGCTCGAGAAGCTCCCCTTTCCAAAACATCTCAAACGCGTTCCGGAATTTGCCGGTGGTCACCATGAGACTATGATTGGAACGGGATATCCCAAGGGATTGACAAAAGCTGATATGTCAATCCAGGCCCGAATCATGGGTATCGCTGATATTTTTGAAGCCTTAACCGCCAGTGATCGACCTTATAAAAAAGGAAAAACCCTGTCAGAAGCCATGCGAATTATGGGCTTCTTTAAGATGGATCATCACATTGATGCAGATTTGTTTGATGTCTTTTTGAAAGAGGGTGTTTTTCAAACCTATGCAGACGAATATTTAGATGCCAAATATATCGATGAAGTAGATGTTGATAAATACGTTGAGATGCAGCCGAAGGAGCTGGCGAGTTAAATATTCCCGAGACTTCGAGAGCCTCAGCGACTACCTCAATATTCGGTTAACGAATCATTAAAAAGGGGAAATCATGGATTTAAAACCACATGTAAATAAACTCATGAAACGTGAGATATATACTTATCTGACAATCTCATTAGTAGTGATACTTGCATTTTTGATTATTCAGGCTCTGGTGGTCACTCTGGATGATGAGGTTACCAATAATGAGTATCTAAAATTCGTTTGGACCTGGGTCATAGGTGCGCTACTCTTGATGTGGGGATTGGGACCCTGGCTTTCCTATTTGTGGATAGTCAATTTAGAATATTCCATCGAGGATGAACGTTTGGTGATCCAAAAAGGAATTCTCACCAAGAAAAGTATCAGTATTCCCTACTCTGCAGTGACAGATTTTACGTTGAGTCGCTCACTCTATGAACGCTGGATAGGTATTGGAACACTGTTGGTACAAACGGCCGGACAAGGAGCTCAGACAGGTGTTCATGAGGGTAAACTTGAAGGCTTAACGGACTTTGACGCCCTTTATACAACGCTGCGGGGAAAGATCAAGGCGTTTCGAGGTATGAAGCAGGAAGAGAAAACGGAAACACCGACAGGTAATGCCAGCGACTCAGAGGTCCTGCAATCAATTCTAGAAGAAGTAAAACGGATTGGGCGTAAGCTGGAGTAAATTCCGTAGACTGAGGCTCTCGAAGTCTCCATCATAACGAGTTACGATAATTGGGCGCTTCGAGAGCCTCAACGTCCGATTATTGTTCAACTAAAGCAGTCGAACGCCCTTTGACTCCAGTTTGATTAGACGTTTTTTATAGAGACTTCCTAGGGAGCGTTTAAAGATTTTTTTACTCATCCCGAATTTCTCATAGATCACTTCAGGTGATGTCTTATCAGTCATCGCCAGAAAACCTTTATTGGCTTTTAGAGCATCCAGGATCTTCTGGCTGGCGCCATCAATATATTTATTCCCGCTTTGCTCCAAAAGAAGATCGATCTTGCCGTCAGAGCGAATCTGTTTGATATATCCAGCTACCTTTTGACCTTGCTCCAGAGTCTTGAATACCTGGTCTTTAAAGATTAATCCCCAGTATTCCTCTTCAATGATGGCTTTGTATCCTAGGTCAGTGCGGTTGACGATAAACAGGTCGACTTTTTGACCTACCTTGTAGTCTGGAAGATCCTTCAGCAGAAATTTATCCAATTTAGCAGAAGCAACGATGCGATTGCTGACACGATCATGGTAGATGTAGAAAACATACTTCTCATTTATTTTAAGCGTGTGGCTTTGTTCGCGGAAAGGAACCAGTACATCTTTTGGTAATCCCCAGTCTAAGAAAGCACCCATTTTGTTGGTGTCAACCACACGTAAACTGGCGAACTCGCCAACTTGGGCTTTAGGCTTTTTGGTCGAGGCAATGATAATGTCTTTTGAATCGAAATAGACAAAGACTTCCAGGGCGTCACCGACTTTAGTACCCTCGGGAACCTCACGTCTTGGTAGTAGAATATCGCCTAATTCTTCACCATCCAAGTAAACCCCAAACTCCACTTCGCGTAAGACATGTAGAGTATTCAATCTTCCAATTTGTGACATAGCAACCCCTTCAATTCTGGCAACAAGTTAAGGTCATGTTGGATGTTTGAAATTAGAAACTGGTAACTGGAGATAGGGGTTTTAAAATTGACATGAATAACACTAATGCTCATAGAGAGTATGAAAAAGACTAGAAATAGAACTCTTTGCGCTCTCAGCGTTCTCCGCGAGAAGGGAAACTTAACGAGGAAATTTTACTGTGCTGTCCATAACCAGCGTGACGGGACCTTCATTCGTGATAGAAACCTGCATCTCAGCGCCAAACTCGCCTTTTTCAACCTCGATACCCTGTTGCCAGAGCTGATCCATAAAATGCTCATATAAGGGAATTGCCAGCTCAGGTTTAGCAGCTCTAGTGAATCCGGGTCGCCGTCCTCGTTTGTAGTCAGCCAGGAGCGTAAATTGTGAAATAACCAGGGCTTTGCCTTCAACATCTTTGATGGACAGATTCATTTTTTGATCCTGGTCCTCAAAAACCCTTAGACAGATAATCTTCTCAGCCAACCAATCAGCATCTTTTTGTTCATCATCATCAGCGACACCCAGGAGTATGACATAGCCCAGAGAGATCTTCCCTCGGGAACGTTGAGAGATCTTAACCTCTCCCTCACTGACTCTTTGAATGACTGCTATCATAGATTATGCTCTTTTTTGTTGGACATTGAGGAGGTCGCTGAGGCTCTCGAAACGCTCCCGAAAGGTTCATTTGTCGTACTGTTACAATGAGGCTTTGAGAGCCTCAGCCTCCAGATCTCTATTTCACCCAGACATTATCTTGCCCGAAGGTTTCTCGGAGGCTACTGATAAAACTACGGTTTGCCGAAACACGCATACTGCGGGCAACCATGAGGCGTTCCCTCTGGTTCTTCTCCCTTAAGTGAAAGATCAAATTGCAGGCGCCGGAGTAGCGTCGTGCAAGATTCTTGGCGTCTTCTAATTCACTCCCACCTATATCCTCAGGATCAAAAGCCACATGCACCTCTCGAGAATAGTCACTCTGGGCATCTTCCAGGGGTAGGACCTTATTAACCAAAACTTTCACGTCATCATCGCTGCGTTTTGAGACGCGACCCTCAACAAAGACCAGAGAATCATTCACGATATACTCTTTATATTTAGAGTAAGGATCAGAGAAGGTCAGCGCTTCCAAGGATCCATCCAAACCGTTCACAGTAAAGAAGGCCATCTGGTTATTACGCTTATCATAATGAATTTTTAAGGATGAGACAATTCCGCCGACACGAATATCCTGCTCATCTCGGACAGAACTCAAATCCAGAAGATCAATTGTGGAGAAAGCTTGAATTTCTTTTTCATATCCTTGCAAAGGATGGCCAGTAAGATAAAACCCAACATACTCACGTTCCCGGTTCAGCATGTCTATGTTATTCCAGGATGGCGCTTCACTTAATTCCGGTTCACGGATCATAGCGGATTCGCCACCGGTCCCGAATAAGTCGGTTTGATTGGTGTTTTTCAGGGTTTGAACCCGCTGACCATGGTGGACTGCATCCTCCACGCTCATAAATTTATCCCAACGTGCTCCAGGAAAATTATCCATGGCTCCACTACCCACCAGTGCTTCGATCACGCCCTTGTTGAGATTCTGAGAATCGACGCGTGAGCAGAAATCAAATATTGATTCAAAACTGCCACCTTCTTTCCGTTCCAGCATGATGGCTTCGGCGGCTTTGGAGCCCAAACGCTTAATAGCATTCAAGCCATAGATGATACTTTTCCCCTCACCGGGAGAGAAACGCACATTGCTGGAATTGACATTAGGAGGATTCACCTCGATTCCCAGCTTGCGACATTCAGCCAAGAGCATCTGGATCTTATCCGTGTTGTCCTTCTCAGAGCTTAAGTTTGCAGCCATGAATTCTACGGGATAATGAGTCTTCAAATAAGCGGTCTGGTAGGCGATAACAGAGTAAGCGGCAGAGTGACTTTTATTAAAACCGTACTCAGCAAATTTTTCGATCAAGTCCCAGATCTTGGTTGAGAGTTTCTCGTTGATATCGTTCTTCTTGGCCCCTGAAATGAATTCACCCTTCATTTCATCCATAAGGGCTTTGATCTTTTTACCCATGGCGCGGCGCATCAGATCAGCTTTGGAGAGTGAGAAGCCGGAGATTGTGGAGCCCAATTGCATCACCTGTTCCTGATAAACGATAATCCCGTATGTTTCCTTGAGAATCTCATCCATGAGAGGGTGAAGTGAGCTGACTTCTTGCTCGCCATGTTTACGGGCGATGAAGTCATTAATATTGCCCATAGGACCAGGACGATACAGAGCATTCATGGCAATGAGGTCACCCAGGGCAGTGGGCTTGAGTTTCTTCAGATACTCGCGCATGCCGGTTGACTCAAACTGGAACAGACCAATGGTTAGGCCATCGGCAAATAGTTGGTAGACTTTGGGATCATCCATGGGGATGTTCTCAATGTCGATTTCAACATTCTTAAATTCTTTGATCAGATCAATGGCTTCTTGAATGACAGTTAGAGTTCGCAAGCCCAGGAAGTCAAACTTGATGAGACCCACATCTTCAATGGCTTTCATGTCATATTGACTGGTAACGGAGCCATCCTTGGCAGACTTATACAGAGGAATGTAGTCAGTCAATTTTCCAGGTGCGATAACCAGACCGGCAGCATGCTTACCGGCATTACGGTTCATGCCCTCCAGGACTAGTGAATAATCAAACAGTTTGGTATGAACTTCGTCCAATTCAGAAGCTTGTTTTAGTTCAGGGCTCTTTTTCAAAGCTTGTGGGAGTTTGATCCCCAGTTCTTCAGGAACCAGCTTGGCGATACGATCGGTTTCCTTGATGGGTACTTCCAGAACTCGACCCACATCCCGGATAACTGCTCGAGCTTTCAGCTTATTGAAGGTGATGATCTGAGTAACCGAATCATGGCCAAAGCGATCCCGCATATAATTGATCACCTCTTCCCGGCGATCATAACAAAAGTCGATATCGATATCAGGCATACTGACACGATCAGGATTTAAAAAGCGCTCAAAAAGCAGATCATATTTCAGGGGATCCAGGTCTGTGATTCCAAGGGAATAGGCAACCAGACTTCCGGCAGCAGAACCACGTCCGGGACCTACAGGGATTTTCTGGTTCTTGGCGTATTTCACAAAATCATGGGTAATCAAAAAGTAACCGGGGAAGCCCATTTTCTTGATCACATCAAGTTCGTATTCGAGTCGTTCCTTGTACAGGTTATCAATATTTTTAACCCGCCGCTCCATGCCTTCCCAGGTAAGACTATCCAAATGGGAATTGAGAGACTTCCCTTCTGGAATTGGAAATTCAGGCATGTGATTGACACCGGTTTCCAGGTTGAAATTACACATCTCTTCAATCCGTAAGGTGTTCTCAACAGCTTCAGGAATATCCTTGAACAACTCTACCATTTGTTCGGCACTTTTGATGTAGATGTCTTTGGTGTCGTACTTCATGCGCTTGGTGTCGCTGACATATTTTCCGCGACCAATACAGATCAGGGCATCATGTGCTTGATGATGATCAGCGCTGACATAGTGGGCATCATTGGTAGCAACCAATGGAATGCCAGTATCTCTGGACACTTTCTGGACCACTTCTCGAGCGATCGCTTCCATTTCCATCTCGCGTCCATCCAGGGTAAAATGACGTTGTAGCTCCAGAAAGAAATTTCCACGACCAAAGATCTCATCATATTCCAGCGCTTGTTCTTTGGCGCGATCATAATCTCCTCTGGCAGCATGGTAGGTTACCTGGCCGCTGAGACAGGCTGAGGTAGCTACCAGTCCCTCGGAATATTTGCGTAGCAGGTCTTTATCAACCCGGGGTGTAAAATAGAAACCATCCAGATAAGCCATGGAGGTGAGTTTGAGTAGATTGCGATAGCCCGTTTCGTTTTTGACCAGCAACACCAGGTGGTAAGCTCTTTTGCCTTCGGTATAGGTCCGTTTTTCGGTGTGGGCTCTGGGAGCCACATAGGCTTCCATGCCGATAATTGGTTTGATGCCGGCCTTGGTGGCTGATTTATAAAATTCGACGGCTCCGAACATGTTGCCATGATCGGTAAGAGCGAAACTCTTTTGACCTAATTCAGAAACCTTGTCAATGATTTGATCAATGCGAGCAGCACCATCCAAAAGTGAATAGTGTGAATGATTATGTAGGTGGACAAATTCGGCCAAAAGTGTTCCTTAGCTTCCCCATTACGTACATTTCGAGAGCCTCAATGTTCGAAATACGACGGAGGCTCGGGTGTCACACTGAGCCTGTCGAAGTGTTCTCGTAGCCCCGTCAAAAAATCTTTACATCGGCCGCCCAAGATAAATGGCAGCCAGCCCAACAAAAATATTGAGTTTTAGAAATAATTGAATTCGGCTGTAATTTTTATGCTCTGGATATTTATAAAGCAGGATCATGGCAAAGAGCATGGGAATATCGATTCCAATGAGGACAATCCAATAATAGAGATAGTTGTAGCTGCCAAAAAGAGCGGGAAAGAGAAAGAATTCAATGGAGATCAACATAAGCACCATGACGAACTTGACCGTGGCCTGCTCTCCCCAAACCAGGGGAAGCGTACGCGCACCTGATTGTTTATCACCTTCCATATCTTCCAGGTCTTTCACCAGTTCCCGAATCAAAGTGAAGCCAAAAGCCAGAGCAGCCATAACCAAAGTTGTCTCAATTTGACCAAAGGCCGAACCCACGTAGATGAAGGCCAGTCCCAGCATGAATGAAACCACAATATTACCAATGAGCGGTAGGCGTTTGAGTTTGTAACTATAGGCGATAAGCAAAGGCATGGCGATAAAGGCTGCGATATAGAAGGTGATCATGGAAATCAGAGATGCGCAGAAGATTCCCAAGGCAAAGAGGTTGAACATATAGACCCGAGCAAAAGAGACTTTCATTTGTCCTGCAGGTAGAGGCCGATTTGGGCGATTGATTTTATCGATCTCAAGATCATAGATATCATTTATAATGTTCCCAGCACCATTGATGAAAATCACCGACAGGATGAGCAAAGAAAGCGTCTTGACCTGGTTCAGTTCTCCCAGAATAGCCGTTGTTAGAAACACCGCAAGGGCGGCCTGGAGCAGATTTAAGGGTCTCAGAATGGTGATGAAGGCTGGCATGATGCAAAGTAATGAAAAATGTATGAAGTAGAAGGGTTTAAGAGTTTTATGGGTTTTTGTGTTGATGAGTTTCGAGGTTCCGGACGCTGAGCTTGCCGAAGTGCCCGGAGCATCAAAAAGGTATCTGGATTAACGAGTCTTTCTGAGGGAGTTTAACATCCGAAAGAATCTCCATTTCTGGTTAGGAGCTAGATGTTAGGTGTTAAGATCAAAAGCCTAACCGCAAAGAACGCGAGGAACGTAAAGGTTTAGAAAAAAGCATTGAATAAAAGACATAGGGTAAATGGATGAAACTGGATCATCTATACTTAAAGAGCTACGATGAATAAAAACCTTGAAATTTGTAAAACTATACCCTAACACCTATCTTGATCTAATTGTATTCGAATGCATTATCAGTAAATGTGAATATCATCAATTGAAAGGCAGAAATTTTTGTTAATAGAAAATACCTCTGATTTAGCAAGGTTCATCAAAAACATTGGAATGCCCCCATATGTCACAGTAGATACTGAATTCATGTCTGAAAAGACCTATTATCCTCAGCTATGCCTGATACAAATAGCACACGGAACACATTCAGCCGTTATTGACCTACTCAATGACCTCGATGTTGAACCTCTCATTGCCTTCTTGAAAAACCCAAACATTGTAAAGGTTTTTCATGCGGCAGACCAGGATATCGCCATATTATGGAATGAATTCAAGTTCATCCCCTCACCTGTTTTTGATACGCAAATTGCCGCTATGGTTTGCGGGTTTGGAGATCAGGTTTCGTACGGACGACTCGTAAAGGCGTTTACAGGGGCTGTATTGGATAAAAGCTCACAGCTTGTTGATTGGTCCAAGCGCCCCCTCCGGGATCGGGATGTAAGGTATGCTTTGGCAGACGTTACACAGCTGTGTCAGGTTTATGAGGGTCTAAAAGCTGACATTGATAAACGAGATCGAGCAAGTTGGATCGCAGAAGAAATGCAAGATCTGTTGGACCCAAAGCGCTACGAATATATTCCTGAGACCCAAATGAGGAAATTGAGATTAAGGAGCCAGACGCCACGACGTCTTGCCCGGCTACGTGAATTGCTTTCCTGGCGAGATGAACGAGCAAAAGCCAAGAACCTCCCCCGGAGCTGGGTTCTTAAAGACACTACACTTCGTGATATGGCTTCAAATCCACCACGAACCATTAAGGATCTTGGACGAGTGCGAGGAATTGGCAACAATGCCCAGGGGACATTTGGGCAGGCGATATTGCAATGCATCCGCGCTGCAGATGACTTGCCTCTGGCAGATTGCCCGGCGGTTGATTCGGCAGTTTCAGAGGAGCCGGCATCTGAAAATGCCATCGCCCTTTTAAGGGCTTTGCTCAAACAGGTCTCCGAAATAAACGAAGTTGCACCCCGATTGTTAGCCACAAAGTCTGACCTGGAGCAGATCGCTCTGGGTGACAAGAGCAGACTCGATAAAGGCTGGCGCCGTGAGGTCTTTGGGAAACTTGCCAGCAACCTGGTAGCCGGAAAAATTGCCCTAACCCTGGTAAAGGGTAAAATGGAGCTTATTGATATATAGTAAATCCAAAATGATGAGTTTCTGGGTTCCGGACGCTGAGCTTGCCGAAGTGCCCGGAGCACTATTGCGGTATCTGGATTGATGAGTCATTCTGAGGAACCGGAGGTGACCGAAGAATCTCCATCTCTGGTTAGGAGATAGATCTTAGGTGTTAAGATCAAAAGCCATTGCCTTTCTATCCCAAAACCCTAGCTTTGAGCATTCAATTGAGGAATAATAAGAGACCACTATGACTGATATGATAGCATCTATCCACAAAGCGACTCATTATTTAAGCCACGACTTGTTCGGTGGTCCCAGGGTGCTGGGGTTTAACTGGGTTATCAATTTCCAAAAAGGCATGACCCTTTTCTGGGTTTTAGGCTTGATGTTTCTTTATGATAATTTCTCCATACAGGCCTGGGTCTATCTGGCCTTACATGGTAGCTATGGTTTGATCTGGATCCTTAAGGATCTCATTTTCCCTGACAAAAAATGGCAGACAAAGATCACCTTTGGTGGTGGATTGGTGGCAATTCTCGCCGTTCTGGGACCTTATTGGGTAGCGCCTTACCTCCTTATTTCGCCCATTTTGGGTGAGGCTCACACGGGGGCCAGCCAAATCTGGATGTCCCTAGCAGTTTTTATGTACGCCATGGGGCTGACCTTCATGTTGACGGCAGATGCCCAAAAATTCTACACCCTGAAAGTCAAAAGGGGGCTCATTAAGACCGGACTGTTTCGATTTATAAGACATCCTAACTATCTGGGAGAAATGATGATCTATGGTTCCTTTGCCCTACTAGCTTGGCATTGGCTTCCCTGGGCGATTTTAGTCTGGGTTTGGTTGGGTTATTTTTCTGTTAACATTGTTATGAAAGAAAGGTCCATGTCTCGTTATGAGGATTGGGCTGAGTACAAAAAGCGTTCGTGGTATTTGATTCCTTATATTTTCTAAGTTTCGCATGAAAAAAAGCCACACGGCTCGTGATTCTGCTTCCAAGTCCTAACATCTAACACCTAATATATAGGCATCGACGCACGTGGAGCGTAGATGTGCCTAACCCAGAACTCTCAAATATGACACAATTTATTCCAGGGGTAATCGTTCATTATAACCCATTGAAATATTAGCCAAATCACCTACATTCCCGCACTGTTTATCAAAGAGTGAGGGAATTGCATGGATTCACCCCAAAATGCTTCAGAATTTAATATGGTAAGGGTGTCTTATACGGACTGTATAACAGCCCAAAATAAGTTCATAACTCTGTACAAGTCTCTAGTGTAAGGAGTTTCATAATTACCCTAAGAATTTTATCAGTCAAAAATGACAAAACGGTCATGTTATCCAGATCGTATAACCATTGTTAGGTAGAATAAATAAAAATAAGGGAATCCAAAGATGGCAGATTATCCGTATACTCAAAATGGGAAAAACCTCCAGAAATTTCTTTTACACATTCAGAATGCTGGAGTACCAACAAAAGTCACCCAAAAATACCTTGAACAGATTGGTTTTAGGGGTAAAAACGACAGACGCATCATTGGAGTAATGAAAAGTTTGTTTTTCATCGATAGCACTGGGACTCCGACGGAAAAATGGTCGACGTATAGAGATAAAGCCAATGCACCGTACTTCATGAAAGAAGCAATACAATCGACTTATTCTGACCTTTTTACTACATATCCAGATGCACAAAATCGTGACGAGGAAGCACTAAGAAACTACTTCAGTGTAAGTACGGGATTAGGAGCAAAAGCTGTAAGTCTAATTGTAGCTACCTTTAGATCTCTTTGTGAATTAGCTGATTTTGAACAATCGACTTCAGGAACCCCCAAACTAATCACACCTAAACCACAACCTGTCCCTGGCATAGCTGCTCAGCCTCATCCCATAACAACTAAAGCAGTTACCGGCTCAGGGACAAATGTAAATATTAACATAGAATTAACTATCCCAGCCACCGATAAACCGGAAGTGTATGAGAACTTTTTTGCGGCAATGAAAAAGCACCTTCTGACAGATGAATAAGTTTATTCAAGATATTCAAAAGTGGCAGGTGAGGACGAAGACGTTTGAGTTGAAAGCACATTCAATACTCGGGTCTCACGAGGCTTCACCATCAAGAGTTGTAATTCTTGATGAATCATATCAAAGGTTGACCGACATCAGTGTTAAACAGGACGAGCTATTCAGGCAGGCATTACGATGTGTTGAAATGGGATTATATCGCGCTGCACATGTGATGGCTTGGGCAGGTTTTATGGATTTTTTAGAAGACAAAATCTGCGAAGATGGGTTGGTAAAACTGCATACTATCAGAATCAAGTGGTTAGCCAAAAACAAGGAAGAATTGCGCGAAGAGGTGAATGAATTTCAACTCATTGATGCTGCGAAGGCGCTCTCGCTATGCACTAAAACCCAATCTAAGGCATTACATGGTCTACTAAATAAACGGAATGAATGTGCACATCCGAGTGATTTTTTTCCTGCTTTGAATGAAACACTTGGATATGTCTCAGAGATCATGAAGAGAATAGAGCAACTAAAAGAGAAACATGTGACATGATCTACCTAACGAGGCTGTCGAAAAAGGTCAATAAATACTAGTCGAACCTTGTCCCGGAA